>DASVNC010000243.1:0-6765 GCA_036384055.1 Parvibaculum sp. | reverse complement strand
GGTCCGGAACATGCGGGATCGGAGCTCTGGCTTCGCCGCGCCGACGGCTCGACGCTCTGCTTCCGCTTCACCGACACATTGCGCGCGGACGCGGCCGCCACGATCGCGGCTTTGCGCGCGCGCGGATTCTCGATCGAACTCCTGTCGGGCGACCGCGAACCGGCGGTGCGCGCCGCCGCCGAGGCGCTCGGTATCGCTGACTGGCGCGCGGGCGCGCGGCCCGATGCAAAGATAGCCCGGCTGAAAGAACTCGCCGCAGCGGGCCGCAAGGTGCTGATGATCGGCGACGGGTTGAACGACGCGCCCGCCTTGCGCGCGGCTCACGTCTCGCTGTCCCCGGCCAGCGCCGCCGATGTCAGCCAGATCGCCGCCGATTTCATCCTGCAAGGATCGAAGCTCGGGCCCATCGTCGAGGCGGTCGATGTCGCCCGCAAATCGCGGCGTCTCGTTTTCGAAAATTTCGCACTGGCGCTTGCCTACAATGCCGTTGCCGTGCCGCTCGCCGTCGCAGGCTTCGTGACGCCGCTTGTCGCTGCCGTCGCGATGTCGTCTTCCTCGATCACCGTGACGCTGAATTCCCTGCGCCTCAACCGCGCAAGTGGCGGAGGCATGGGGTCATGAGCATTCTCGTTTATCTGATGCCGGCGGCGCTGCTTCTCAGCTCGCTGGGGCTTGCCGCGTTTCTCTGGTCGCTGAAGTCGGGGCAGTACGACGACCTTGAAGGCGCCGCCGAGCGCATTCTTCTCGACGATGACGAGGATATGCCCGGCGATACATACGGACGCTAAAATCCGGCGGCCTATTCGATGTCGGCCTCTTTCTCGTCCAGCGTTTTTTGCAGGTAGTCACGATATTCCGAAGGATGCGACGTCTCGACGATATGTGCGAGATCGTCCCTCGTAATGAAGCCGCGCCGATAGGCGATTTCCTCGGGCGCGGCGATCTTGAGGCCCGTGCGGGTCTGGACGACATGCACGAATTGGGCGGCTTCATGCAGATCGCCCGGCGTGCCGCCGTCGAGCCAGGCCGTTCCGCGGCCCAATCCACGAACGCTCAGCCGCCCTTGCTCAAGGTAGACCTTGTTGACATCGGTGATTTCGAGTTCGCCGCGCGGCGACGGTTTCAGCGCGCCTGCGATATCGAGAACGTCGTCCTTGTAGAGATAGAGCCCGGTGACCGCCATCCGCGATTTCGACCGCGCGGGCTTCTCGGTCAGATCGACAGGCTTGCCGTCCTTCAACGTGACAATGCCATAGGCTGAGGGGTTGGCGACTTCGTAGCCAAAGACAGTTGCGCCGACGTTGATGCGCTGTGCATCCGCCAATATGCGTTCGAGGCCGGCGCCGATGAAAATGTTGTCGCCCAGAATGAGTGCGATGTCGTGGCCGCGCAGTTCCTTTTCGGCGAGGATGAGCCCTTCGGCGATGCCGCCCGGCTGTTCCTGAGCGACATAGCTCAAGCGAAGACCGAGCCGCGTGCCGTCGCCGAGAAGGCCACCGATCTGCTCGACACCTGCCGGGGTCGACAGGATGACGATATCGCGAATGTCGGCGAGCATCAGGGTCGTCAGCGCGTAATAGATCATCGGCTTGTCGAAAACCGGCAGCAGATGCTTGTTCACGGCATGCGTCAGCGGGTAGAGACGGCTCCCGGTGCCGCCGGCGAGAAGGATGCCTTTCCAGCTCATGCGGTCTCCACCACGGCGGATGACCGTGCGAGGCCCAGTCGTGCAAGTTCGCCTTCGTCGCGCATGAAGGCTTCCGGGTGAGCGAGATACCAGCGGACGGTCGCGCGAAGTCCTTCCTCGAGCGATGTGCCGGCTTTCCAGCCAAGCGCCTTTCGCGTTGATGAGGAATCGATGGCATAGCGGAAGTCGTGGCTCGGCCGATCCTCCACATGGGAGATCCGGTCGGCGTATGCTTTGCCCGATGTGCATGGCTGCAATTCGTCGAGCAGGTTGCAGATCAGGCGGCAGAGGTCGTCGTTGCAACGCTCGCTGCCGCCGCCGAAGAGATAGGTCTCGCCGGGCGTGCCTGCCTCAGCGGCCTTCAGCAATCCCTCGACATGGTCTTCGACGAAAATCCAGTCGCGCACGTTCTGTCCCGTGCCATAGACGGGAATTTTTCCGCCCGCGAGCGCGCTGCGGATGACGGTGGGAATGAATTTTTCGGCGTGCTGGAAGGGACCGTAATTGTTCGAGCAATTGGTGACCGTGACAGGCAGGCCATAGGTCCGGTGCCAGGCGCGGGCGAGATGATCGCTGCCGGCCTTGCTGGCCGAATAGGGCGAGGACGGATCGTAGGAAGTCGTCTCGTCGAAGACGCCCGTCGGGCCGAGCGCACCGAAGACTTCATCCGTCGACACGTGGATGAACCTGAACCCCGTCTTCTTCGCCTCATCATAGCGCGACCACGCGGCAAATGCCGCTTCGAGCATTTCGAAAGTGCCGACGAGATTGGTGGTGACGAAGGCGGCGGGATCGTCGATCGAGCGATCGACATGGCTCTCTGCGGCCAGATGAAAAACAAAATCGGGCTGGGTGTCGGCGATCAATGTCCGGACACAGGCGCGGTCAGCGACGTCGCCTTGCACGAAGCGGTAGCCGGGCGCGGCGGCGAGATCGGCCAGGCCGGCAAGGTTGCTTGCATAGGTCAGCTTGTCGAGATTAACGACCTGGTGGCCGAGCGCCAGTGCGCGCCGAACAAGATGCGAGCCGATGAACCCCGCGCCTCCCGTGACGAGAAGCGTTTTCCCCGGCTCTGCCTGCTTTTTGTTTTCCGGCGGCATCCGACGTCCGCTCCTTGACTTGGTTGCGGGGCGAGGATAGCGGCGCACCGGCTATTCTGCCAGTGCGGCCTCAGACCTTTTCGGAGGGCGTAGGCATAGGGGGCGCTTCGCCGCGCGGGAGGTTCATTTCGCCGGGCGGAAGTGAAGCGTCAGGCAGGTGATATCGTCGAATTGCGGGGCGGTTTTTGCGAAACCGTCGACCGAGGTGATGACGGCGTCGATCAATTCGCGTCCCGGCAAATGCCGCGAGTTCTCCATTGCCTTCATGAGGCGCTCGTCGCCGTAAAGGGCGCTGTCGGGATCGTTCGCTTCGGTGATGCCGTCCGTGTAGAGAAACAGCCGGTCGCCCGGAACAAGCGTCGCTTCGCCCGTCCTGTAGGGCGCGCCCTCGAAGATCGCCAGCGGCGAGCCGGTGTTCTTCATCGGCTCGAGGCCGCCGTTCCGGCGCAGGATGAACGGCGGGTTGTGGCCGCAATTGCAGAAGGTGAGGCGGCCGGTCTCAAGATCGAGCACGCCGTAAAACAGCGTCGCAAACATCGACGAGGCGTTGTCGGCGCAGAGAAGATCGTTGGCGCGCATGATCGCGGTGGCAAGGTCGGCTTCCTGCCGGGCGACGAGGCGCATGACCGTCTGCGTGATCGCCATGAATAGCGAGGCGGGCACACCCTTGCCGCAAACATCGCCGATCGAAAAGCCGAGACGCTTATCGTCGAGCATCAGGAAGTCGTAGAAGTCGCCGCCGACTTCGCGGGCGGGCCGCATCTCGGCATGGATCTCGACATGACCGCCGAACTCTTCCGGCGTTTTCGGGGCCGGCAGCATCGCGCGCTGGATGATCGTGGCGCTGGCCATTTCGTCGTGCTGGCGGCGGCGCAGGATGATCTGTTCCGCCATGCGGCGGAAGGTCTGCGCGAAATCGATGAGTTCGGGCAGCGGATTGAGCAGCGTATCCAGAATGGCCGGGTCGAAATCGTGGCGTTCGAGCGCCGCCAGCGCGTTGGTGTAAAAGCCGACCGCCTGATTGACGGCGCCGATGCGCTGGCCAAGCTGGCCGATGACGGAAAAGAGCAGGCTCGGATTTTCGCGCCCGACTTCCAGCAGCGCCTCCTTGCCGATGCGCAGCGCGCTCACGGCGCCAGCGGCCCGGACAGTGGCCGTCCGGGGCAGGTTTGCAAAGACACCGAAATCGCCGATCAGGCTTTTGGCCGACAGAAGCGCCAGATGCACCTGGCCAAAGGCGCTGTCGGCCGTCACTTCTACCTCGCCGGTGACGATCAGATAGGCGGCATCGCTGATATCGCCCTGGCGGACCAGCACGTCGCCGGCGCGGTAAAACCGCAGGTCGCTCGCCTCGACCAGCCGGGCCCGGGACGTCTCCGTGCATTCGGCGAAAGCCGGCAGAGTACCGAGCAGGGCAACCAGCGCCTTTTCCCCCGGCTGGGGCTCCAGCAACTCAACCATCTATAGCCATCTCTTCCAGGCGTTACGCGGTGTACGTCGTTAAGATTTCGGGGGCCGGACGCCGGATTGTCAATCGGCGGATTTTCCGGCAGTCCCCTGACTTTCCGGCATGCTAGTGTCATAGACAAGGTATCCGGCCAAAGACAGCATCAGATGATTTACGCCTCGCTCTTCCTGACCCTTGTCCTGCTCGCGCTCCGCATATGGGCAGCGGGGGCGATCAAGGCCGGTTTGCCCGGTCCCTTCGGGACAATTGCGGTCGATACGATCGGCATCCTGCTCTCGCTCGCCATCGCCCTCCTCGTCGACAGTCTGGTTTCGACTTTCTACTGGAAGCGCTATTTTCGCCGCCGCAAGGGCCATAAGGCGCCGGCGCTGGTCCGGGACCTGGTGACGTTTTTCCTGCTCGCCATTGGCCTTTCGATAGGTCTCTATGCCGAGGTCGGGGTCGCTGCGTCAGGGCTTGCCGCGGCTTCGGGCGCTGCCGCCGTCGTTCTGGGCTTTGCACTCCAGACGATGATCCTCGATCTCTTCAGCGGGCTCTCGATCAATCTCGACCGGTCCTATGCCATCGGCGACTGGCTGACCATACATTCGCAGGAACTCGGGGGGTCGGCTTACGGGTGCGTCGAAGGCATCAGTTGGCGGACGACCTTCCTGCATCTGGAGGACGGACGGCGGCTCATCGTTCCGAACCGGCTTATTACCGCCAATCCCGTGACCAACCACAGCCGGCCGCCGGGGGCCAAGCAGCTCGTCGTCGAAGTCGGCATCGAGATCCGCACGCCGTCCGACCGTGCAATGACCTTGTTGCTCGGTGAGGCCTACAAGGCAGTCCGCTCGAGCGGCTTCAGCGAGACGCCGCCGCCGGACGTGCTCATCGATCGCCTCGATCAGGACGCCGTCTATTATCACGTCCGGTTCTATTCGCATCCCGACGAGATCGAACCCGCGGTTGCAAAGTCGATCATGATCAAGGCGCTGCAAGACGCCATCCGGCAGACAGGCCTGCCGACGCCGGTGCTGCAGGTCGAGCTCAGCAAGCCTCACGAGGCGCCCGCGGCGGGCGCTGCATCCACCGAGGCGCGCGACACGATTGCCCGCGTGCCGCTCTTTGCAGAGGCGCTGAACCCGGCGCAGATCGACGATCTCGCCGGGCGGTGCGCGACGGCATCATTCGCCGCCACGCATGCGTTGATCGCCCAGGGCGATGTGGGTGCGTCGATGTTCGTCATTCTGGAGGGGGCGGCCGCCGTTGTCGTCGTCGGCACCTCCGGCGTGGAGCAAGAGGTCAACAGGCTGGCGACCGGCGATATTGTTGGAGAAATGTCGCTTCTGACGGGGGCGCCGCGCAATGCGACAGTGCGGGCGCTTACGCCGCTTCGCGTCCTTGAAATCAGGAAAGAGGCGATTGAGGGGCTGCTCGCCGCGTCACCGGAGCTTCTCGGCCATTTCAGCCACATCCTTGCGACGCGCCAGAGCCAGCTTGCCGAAGTGTCAAACCGTCCGGCCAAGTTGAAAACGGCCGAAGTCGATCTGTTGGCAAGAATGCGGGCGTTTTTCTCGCGCGCCTTCGGTGCGGATGAAGCGCTCGACGCCTAAGGGCAGAGCTGCTGGCACTAATCTCCGCAGCAATCGCAGCATTCGCCTTCGCAGCCGCCGCCACCATCGCCGCCGTTTCCACCGCCACCGCCGCCGCCAATAACATCGACGCCATGCGTCGAGAGCTCGTCGGAGATGTCCTGACGGGTGGCGCCGCCGTCGTCGCCGGGCAGGTCGGCGTCATGCTGATCGTCCTCGAAGCTGTGACCGTAGAGCGGGAACGACGCCACCTGCACGATGTTGTGATAGGTGCCGTCCCAGGTCTTCGGACCATCGACGCTGCCGTCGGCGGCGATGACGATAGCCTTGCCGGGGTCGGTCAGCTTGACCACGGTGCCGTCGCTCAGGGTGATCTCGCACCAGCCTTCGACCAGAATGATCGTCAGCTTTCCGTCTTCGACGAGGAAATCGACGATCGTGCCGCGCACGCCGATCGTCGCCACGGGCGTTTTCAGCGCATAGCCATGGGGATCCTGGCTGCCGGAGACGAAACGGAAAACGCCCTTGCTGGCGTCGATGACGACGTCGCCCTTGGCGCGCGATGGATCGTAGACGAATTTGTCGAGCTTCACTTCGGATTTCGGGCCGACGCTCAGGGACGTCTGGTCGATGAAGAGGAGTTGGGCAGTGTCGTTGGGGCCGGTTCGAACGGTTTCGTCCACCACGAGTTTGCCGCCGGTCAGCAACGGCTCCGTCTGGCCGCCGATCACAGACTCGGCCTTCGATTTCACCGCGGCTGCAACGCCGATTTCCACACCGGCTGCCATCGCTGCCGGGGCGTAAAGCCGGACGATCAGCGTCGCTGCGACACATATCCGACCGAATATCTTCATGATTAATATCTTCAGTTTCATCTGCCCCGTCTTCCGTCGGAAGATTACGCTCTAATTTTAACGGGAGTCCAAGTCGATTGTC
>DASVNC010000242.1:0-3945 GCA_036384055.1 Parvibaculum sp. | reverse complement strand
ACGGAAAGGATCTCTCGGCCTATGCGCTGGAAGATTATTCCGTCGTCCGGCATGTGATGGTGAAGTTCTGAAAGCCGGGCGGGGGCTCCGTTGAACAGTTTCGCGTCGGATCAGGCTCATGAGACGCCGCTGTCGCAGGCGCCGGGGGAGCCTGCGATCGTGCGGCTGCAGGCGGTGCGGAAGTCCTACAAGGATGTCGTCGCCGTCGAGCGCGTCGATCTCGAGGTGAAGCGCGGCGAATTTTTTACGCTGCTCGGGCCGTCAGGCTCCGGCAAGACGACAACGCTGCGGCTGATCGCGGGCTTCGAGAAACCCGACAGCGGCCTCATTGAACTCAGCGGCGCCGATGTGACAGGCCTTCCGCCTTACGACCGCGACATCAACACCGTCTTCCAGGACTATGCGCTTTTTCCGCATATGAGCGTTGCGGGCAACGTCGCTTATGGATTGCAGGCCAAGGGCGTCGGGCGCGACGAGACGAAGGCGCGGGTCGCCGAGGCGCTGCGCATGGTGCGGCTCGACAATTACGGCGAAAGGTCGCCGGCGCAGCTTTCGGGCGGACAGCGGCAGCGCGTGGGCCTTGCGCGCGCCATCGTCAACCGGCCGAAGGTGCTGCTGCTGGACGAGCCGCTCGGCGCGCTCGATCTCAAGCTGCGGCAGGAAATGCAGTCGGAGCTGAAGCGCATTCAGGCGGAAGTCGGCATCACCTTTCTCTATGTGACGCACGACCAGGAAGAGGCGCTCACCATGAGCGACCGCATCGCCATTTTCAATCAGGGCCGCATCGTGCAGATCGGCACGCCGTCGCAGGTCTATGAGGAACCGGCGGACGAGTTCGTCGCCGGTTTCGTCGGCACGTCGAACATTCTCAGGCGCGGCGGCAAGCGGTTGGTGCTGCGGCCGGAGAAGATACGCCTGCTGCCCCTTGGCGAAGCCAATGCCGAGCCCGGATTTCATGTGGAAGAAGCCCTGATCCTCGAGACGATTTACGTGGGCCAGTTTACGCGCACCGTCGTCCGCCTCGGCGACGGCAGCGAGATCACGACCGTACGGCAAAATAGCGATCGATCGACGAGCCGCCCGCGCGAGGCTGCGGGCATGAAGGTTCTGGTTGCGTGGCATCCGGATAATTTGTTCGAGCTTCCGAGAAGCGAATAACAAGGGGATGACTGACATGTTGAACAGAGTGACAAAATACGTGGCGACGGGTGCTGCCCTCGCCACGGCGATTGCGTTCTCCGTTTCGGCGTTCGCCGAACCGGCGGCGCCGAACTATCCGCAGACGATCGGAGCGGGCGAGGGCGCGCTCAACATCGTGGCGTGGGAAGGCTATGCGGAAGACGCCTGGATCAAGCCGTTCGAGAAGGACACGGGCTGCATCGTCAACCGGAAGTATGCGGGATCGTCGGACGAAATGGTGGCGCTGATGCGTCAAGGCGGCGGTTCGGAATACGACCTCGTGTCAGCGTCGGGCGATGCGAGCCTTCGCCTGATCTATGGCGGCGACGTGCAGCCGATCGACGTGAAGCTGATCCCGGACTTCGACAACTTTGTGGATGATCTGAAAGCGCCGCCGCACAACACGATCGGCGGGGTGCATTACGGGCTTTCCTATGAGTGGGGCCCGAACGTGCTGCTCTACAGCACGACGAAGTTCAAATCGGCGCCGACGAGCTGGAGCGTTCTCTATGACGCCAAGAACAAGGGCAAGATCACGGTGCCGGACAATCCGATCCAGATTGCCGATGCCGCTCTCTATCTGTCGAAGAAGGATCCGAGCCTCGGCATCAAGGATCCTTACGAGCTGAACGCCAAGCAGCTCGACGCGGTGGCCGATCTTCTGAAGACGCAACGCCCGCTCATCAAGAAATACTGGGCGCTGGCGTCCGATGAAATCGAACTCTTCAAGAACGGCGACGCGACCGTCGGCGCGGCCTGGCCTTATCAGACGATTACGCTGAAGGCGGCCGGCGCCAAGGTCGCCGACACGATCCCGGCGGAAGGCGCGACGGGCTGGGCGGATTCGTGGATGCTGTCGGCGAAGTCGAAGCATGTGAACTGCGCCTACAAGTTCATGGCTTATGTCTCGACGCCCGACGTGCAGGCCCAGCAGGCGATCTTCTTCGGCGAGACGCCGGCCAACACCAAGGCCTGCGCCGCGATGGACAAGGCCGATGCGGGCTCCTGCTCCAAGTACCACCTGAATGAAGCGGCGACCTACATCAAGCAGATCAAGTTCTGGAAGACGCCGCAGGCGACCTGCGGCGACGGCAGCAAGGACTGCACCGATTACAGCGCCTGGCAGACCAAGTGGCAGGAGATCAAGGGTTGATCAGCCGCTTCCAGACGGCGTTCGACACGGCGGCGGAGGCCCTTTCGCGGGGCGTCCGTCGGCTGTCGGCGGAACTCTGGCGAAGGCCGGCGCTGAGCGCCGGTCTTTTGCTGGCGCCGCCGCTCGGCTGGTTCATTCTGATTTATCTGGCGGCGCTTGCCGCGCTTTTCATTTCGGCCTTCTGGACGGTCGATACGCTGACCGGCGACATCATCCGCGACTGGACGTTCCAGAATTTCCGGACGATTTTCGAGAGTGCGACCAACATCAATATCGCGCTTCGGACGCTCGGCATTGCGACGGCGGTGACAGCGACCGATATTCTGCTCGCCTTTCCCTTCGCCTATTTCATGGCGCGGATTGCGACGCCCAGGCAGCGTGTCATCCTGTCGACGCTGGTGCTGGTGCCGCTGTGGTCGAGCTATCTCGCCCGCGTCTATGCCTGGCGGCTGATCTTCGCCGGCGACGGACTTCTCAACTGGAGCCTGCGCCATCTCGGTTTCGACGGCGTCAATATCGGCTACACCAACTGGGCGATGTGGATCGTCTTCTCCTACATCTGGCTGCCCTTCATGATCATGCCGATCTATGCGGCGCTGGAGCGCATTCCGTTCTCGCTGTTCGAAGCGTCGCAGGATCTCGGCGCGAAAGCATGGCGGACGCTTTTCAGGGTCATTCTGCCCTTGTCGATGCCCGGCGTCGTGGCGGGTTCGATCTTCACATTTTCGCTGACGCTCGGCGACTACATCACGCCGGTTCTGGTCGGCGGGCCGGGCTCCACCTTCATCGGCAATGTCGTCTATAACAATGTCGGCATCACCAACAATGTTCCATTCGCGGCGGCCTATGCGACGATCCCGCTCGTCGTCATGGCGCTTTATCTGGCGGCGGCGCGGCGCACCGGCGCCTTCGAGCATATGTGAGGGCGGATGGAAACGAAGTTCGCACGCATCGCATTGACGATCTGGGTCGGCCTGGTGCTGGCCTTCCTCTTCGTTCCGATCGTCCTCATCGTCGTCTATGCCTTCAACTCGTCCAACATCCAGAGCTGGCCGATTGCCGGCTTCACGCTGAAATGGTTCGGCTCGGCTTTCGCCAATGACGAGATCAGAACGGCGCTCTGGCTGTCGATCAAGGCGGGCGTGGTTGCGACGACGATCGCGGTTCTGCTCGGCTCGTCAGTTGCTTTCGCGGTGCATCGTTTCGATTTCTTCGGCAAGGACGCGGTATCCTTCGTCGTCGTGCTGCCGATTGCGCTGCCCGGCATCATCACCGGCATGGCGCTCAACTCGTTCTTCGTTTTCTGGGGGCTCGGGCTTTCGTTCTGGACCATCGTGATCGGCCACGCGACCTTCTGCATCGTCATCGTCTACAACAACGTCATTGCGCGGCTCCGGCGCGTGCCGCGCTCGCTCGAAGAAGCGTCGATGGATCTGGGCGCCGACGCCTGGGCGACCTTCCGGCGGGTGACGCTGCCGATGATTTCGACATCGCTCGTCGCGGGCGCGCTGCTCGCCTTTGCGCTGTCGTTCGACGAGGTGATCGTGACGACCTTCACGGCGGGGGCGCAGAACACGTTGCCCTTGTGGATTTTCGGCGCCATCCGGCTCGGC
>DASVNC010000241.1:0-1604 GCA_036384055.1 Parvibaculum sp. | reverse complement strand
GACACGATCTCCGGCCTTTTCGCCCTGGCCTATGGGCATTGCTTCATCGACGGCGATGCCATCGGGCTGCCGCTCTGGATCCCCGGCCGCGGCCGCTGGGCGACAACCCTGCAACTCGTCGATCCGGACCGCCTCTCCAATCCGAACAATATGTTCGATCAGGACCGGCTGCGCGCCGGCGTCGAAGTCGATCAATACGGCGCCGCGACGGCCTATCACTTTCGTCGCAGGCATCCGAACGACATTTTTGGCGCCCGCGCCGGCGACAGCATGATTTGGGACCGTGTGCCGCGTCAGACGGCATGGGGCCGCCCGCAGGTCATTCACTTTTTTGAAAAAGACCGCGCCGGCCAGTCCCGCGGCATCGGCCGGCTGACGCCGGTTATCGAAGCCTTGTTCATGGATCACAGGCTCGGCCGGGCGGAGCTGCAGGCTGCCGTCCTCAACGCCATTCTGGCGGTGGTACTCGAAAGTCCGCTCGACGCTGATATGGCGACGCAGGGCCTCGCTCCCAACAGCGACTCCTTCGGCGCCTATCAGGCGATGCGGAAAGATTTCCACGACGAGAAGCGTCTGACGTTCGGCGGCGTGCAGATCACGTCGCTGTTTCCGAACGAAAAGCTGAAGATGGAAGCGCCGTCGCGGCCGAACGCCAATTTCGCCGACTTCGAGAGCGCCGTGTTGCGCAAGGCCGCCGCCGGCATCGGCACGTCCTACGAGCAGCTCTCCCGCGACTGGTCGAAGACCAATTACTCTTCGGCCCGCGCGGCGTTGATCGAAGTCTGGCGCGGCTATATCGCCCGCCGCGAGGAATTCACGCAGGGCTTCTGCACGCCGTTCTTCGGCTGCTGGCTCGAGGAAGATATTTCTCTCGGCACCTACGACGATTTGGTCGATGACGCGCTGGAGTCGTTCCACACGCTGAAGGCCGCCTGGCTGCGGTGCCGCTGGATCGGTCCCGGCCGCGGCTGGGTCGATCCGACTAAGGAAGCCGAAGCGATGGGCTTGCGCCTGGCCTTTCAGGTTGGCACGCAGGAAGACGAAAGCGCCGAGCAGGGCCGCGACTGGCAGGACGATCAGGACCAGCTCGCCCGCGAAATGCGCCGCCGCCACGCCCTCGGACTTCCGGACCCGGTCTACCCCAACAAGCCGACACCGATGCCGCCCGCGGGCGAAGCGGATGCCAGGCCCGCGAAGGAGAACGCATGAATTCGCTCGCGCCGAATACGCCGAGGCCGGCACTCATTCATCCCGGCTTCTCCCATGCCTGTGCGGCGGCGCGCGCGATGCTCGCCGCGCCGGAAGCGCTCGTGAAGGGCGCCATGGTGTTCGACGGCGGCGACGGCGTCTACAAGCCTTACGGTTTCTCCGACGGGATCGCGGTCATCGGCGTCTATGGCTATCTCACCGATTGCTTTCCCTATTGGGGCAACCGCTACGTCACAGGCTATGACGCTCTCCGCGTGCAGTATGGCGCGGCGCTCGCCGACGACGAGGTCAAGGGCGTCATCTTCGATCACGATTCCTATGGCGGGCTCGTCTCGGGTTGCTTCGACTTCGTCGACTGGGCGCTCGACGCGAAAAAAGCAAGCGGCAAACCGACC
>DASVNC010000240.1:0-3983 GCA_036384055.1 Parvibaculum sp. | reverse complement strand
GAGCGTGCCAGAACACTTCGGTCTCAGATGAGGCGTGCTCGGTCGGTGGGGCTTTGACATAGCCAATTTGCGCGCTCTGTGGGCAAATTGGATCCCTTTGATGGGCCCTCCAGCGCTTGGCTCGAGTATGTCCCAACACCTTTACATCATCCCGAACACCAGCACCCGTTCTTCCTCGCCCGGTCCGAAGTTCAGTACCGGGAGGAAGCCCGCGTCTTCCAGCGGCGGGCCCCGGGCGTCGCGGTCGGGGGCGGGAAGATCCGTGTACATCTGTTTCAGCCAGAGCCAGCAGAAGAGCTTGTAGGGCATCGAGAAGCTGCTGAGCGGGGCGTTGTCTACGGGAAAGTGGAAGAGTTTCTGGCCCGATGCAAGCGCCGCCGCGTTGGCCTGCATCATCGGCACGAAGGAGCGTCCGGCGAGTTTCACCAGTGCGGTCAATGTTTCGCCCGGCGCGCGCGATGCCGCCCAGTCGCCGTCATGGCCCGAGAGGTCATCGACATGGTGCGTTCCCTGATAGGCGCGCACGGCGCGGCGGCGGTCGATGCGGGTATGGGCGTCCTCCAGAATTTATTAATGGAGAACATTGGCGGCAATACAATACGGCGGGAACCTGGTTCCCGCCGTATTGTATTGCGAAACGCCGGTGCGGTGCTTCAAAACCCGAACATGTGGTCGAGGCAGAAGCTCGTCTGGCCGTTGGTCATGCCGTGAAAACCGAACAGGCGGCAGGTTGTGTCGCGGATGATGACGTAGCCCGTGCCGCCCATGCGCTCGCGTTCTTCCTTCGAGAACATTTCCGACAGGCGCCAGAAGCGCGAGCCGCCGCAGGCGATTTCGATTTCCTTTTCGGCGACCGGCTTTCCTTCCGCGTCATGCAGGATGAGCATGGTCGCACTCTTGGCGTGCCAGGGCGTCGAGGCCGGATAGATCAGGTGGCAGATCGTGTCGAGCCCGTCCTGTCCCAGACGCAGGAAGAGGCGCGTCGTCAGCCCCGGCGGCTTGTTGGTGTAGGACTGCGGCTCGTCCTTGTAGATGACGCCGGTGTTGTAGATATGCGCGCCGAAAATCGTCTCGGCGCGGTGGCCGCTCGCCTTCTGCTCGAAGCGGCCGAGCGCATGCAGCCAGCCGTCGCCGTCGCCGCCTTCGCGGAAGTCATAGAGAAATTCGACATGGCCGTGACCGGAAGGGAGCGACAGCGATGCTTCCTTCAGCCAGGCCTCGACATCGACCTCGACGCTTTCGCGGCGCGGGATGCGGCCGAGGAATTTCGAGGCGACCGTCTTGCCGCTGGCGTCGATCAGTTCGGCGCGGATCGGCAGCTCGTGCTGTCCGGTCGCCATCGGCGTCGGCAGTAAGACGCTGCTGAATTCGCCGAGCGGCAGCACCGGCAGCGGCATGATGTAGCCCTTGCCCATCACCTTGGCGAGGTCGCGGATTTCGGGATTGGGCTTCAGGTCGGTGCGCTCGACATTGGCATGGGCGATGCGGCGCTGGCCGCTGGCGCGCTTCACTTCGTAGCGGGGCCGCACGAAATAGCGTCCGGCGACCACTTCGACCTGATCGGGCCATTTGGCCTGCGGCAGCAGAGCCTCGACCGAAATGGCGCGGGTTGCGAAGGGCGCGATCTCGTCCTCGAACCACGAGATGTCCTGCGCGCCCATGATGTTGAGGCCGACGGTGCGCGGCGGAATGGGCATGGGATGCGAGTTCTGGATGAAGAGCGTCACGCTCTCGTCGTCCTCGCCGGCCGGCATACCCGCATAGAAGTCGGCGGGCCACGCATTGGCGTCGTGGCTGCAGGAGAGCGCCTTGCCGTTCTCGCCATACATGTCGAGCGCATATTTGACGACGTCGTGGCCCTTGATGCGGATCGCATGGATGAAAAGCGAGCCGGTGAAATCGCCGAGGCCGAAGCGGTGGCGCACTTCGGCGCTGTCGATGGTGAAGGGCGCGCCCGCGACAGGGAGCGCCTCGCGCCATTCGGCAAGCTGCGCGCCATCCTCGCCGAAGAGGCAGAGCCAGAGCTCCGGCTTCTCGGCGCCGTGCAGGCCCCAATAGTTGGCGCTGGCGACGCGGGTGTGGATGCCGTCGGTCCCGTTCTCGCCCTTCTTTTCGCGCAGCAGGGCGAAGTTGGTGGCGAAGTTCATCGGGTCGAGATAGTTCGCCCGGTTGGTCAGCATGTCGTCGGGCAGGCGCATCTCGTCGAGCGAAACGATGCGCGCGCCTTTCGGAAAAAGGTGCATCAACGGCGCGAGAACTTTTCCGGCGTCGAACAGAAGCACGAGAACGGCCTTCGCGCCCGATGCCGCAAGTTCGCCAAGCGGCCTGGCGTCGTGGCCGAGGAACGAGCCCTTGAGGTCTTCGACACGCTGGACATAGTAGCCCGCGACGTCGAGCTTCGAGAGATCGTAATAGGCGTGGAAATTTCCGATGGCATGCGTCGGATCGTAGATCGCGACGGGCCCGGCTTTCGCCAGATCGTCGATCAGCGCATGCGCCCTGGGCGCCGATAGCGGGTGGCCGAGCGCCTTGAAGAGCGTGGCGCCGCCGGCGTTGTTGCCGGGCCGCCAGCCATGCGCGAGGTCGGCATTCTTGAAGGTTTCGATTTCAAGGGTCATGGCGCGCGCTCAGTAGGCATCTTCAGCGGCAACGCCGCCGAAGGGATTGAGACGCTTCAGGAACATGGTGAAGCGATGGCGGCGCTGTTCATGCGCGACGACCTCGTCATCCGTCACCCAGTTGAGCTGGATGGCGCGGCGGCGGCCTTCAAAGGGCTCATGCCCGTGCCAGGATTTGTCCGAACGCTTGAAGACGAGAAGCGTGCCGCCATTGGGCGAGACTTCTTCCGCCATGTCGTCGAGGTCGGTCGGTGAACGCAGGATGCGCAGGCGGCCGCCGTCCTTGTCCCACTCGTCGTTGAGATAGAGGAGGACGGTGATGATTTTTGAGGGCGTGTCGGTGTGGATCTTGCCGTTCGAGCGGGCACAGTTGCCGCGCACCGTAATCATGGTCGGACGGGAGGAGAGGTCGATGCCGAACTTCTCCTCGATGGCCTTGCGGAATTCCGGGCCCTCCATCTCCTTCAGCAGATCCTTGAAAGCGCCGCGGATCGGCAATTCACTCGGCGGGATCGAACCCGTCGAGTCGATGCGCGGAAAGTCCGTGATGACGTTGTCGAAACTTTCGGCGCGGACGAAGTGCGGCACCACGAAATAATCGTAGGGGTCCGTCTTCAGCGGCGTCGCGCGCAGGGCTTCGATGTCGAGCAGGCTCATGTTCGTGTCCGGGCTTTGTTTCGGTTCGCTTCAGGCTTCGGTGACGGCAAATCTGCGGCTGCCCGGGGGAAGAAACCAGCCGCCTCTATGTCGCGTCACGATTTGCCGCACCGGTCTGTCTCATGTTCATGGCGCGGCGGATCGCATCGGCGATCTCATGGGTAGCATTTAATGGCGCGTACTCCCAGCTTTCAAGGCGGCCGGCAAAGGGCCGCGCCGCGCCATAAGCGTAAACGCCGTCAAGGAAACGCCGGAACTTGGGGGAGCCGCCGTCGAGCTCGATGACGTAAACGGGTTTGCCGGTGAACAGGGCCTCGCCGACCATGTTAACCGAGTCGCAGGTGACGACGACGGCGTCGGCCTGTCCCAGATATCCGAAATAGGGGTTCTCGCCGGCGCCGTCCCACATGACGGCGGTCTTGCCCGCAAGATGCTCGCCGATGATGCGCGACTGGGCCTCGCCGGTGCGGCGCGACGGCGTGACCATGAGGCCCGCATGGGCATGATCGGCGAGACCCGCAAGCTGCGCGCCGACGCGCGCCGCGGTCGCCTCGGAAAACGTATAGACGGCGTTGGTGCCGCCGAGCAGCACGGCGATGCGCGGATGCGGCAGGTGGCCGACTGCGGGTGCGATGCGCGTGGCCTCGGCGCGCAGGCGCTCCGTCGTCAGACGATGCGGCGAAACCAGCGTCGAAATGACGTTTGCGC
>DASVNC010000239.1:0-2261 GCA_036384055.1 Parvibaculum sp. | reverse complement strand
AGGGCTCGGGCCCCTATGCCTGGCAGATCGGCCGCCGTTTTGAAATCGCGGCAAAGCGCCTCGGCCTCGACCGCGGCGGCTGGAAAGTCGATTGCAGCCAGTTCCGCGTGCCGGGATCGGGAAAACAGCTTTCGCTGCTCTGAATAAGTGGATGCCTCATCCCGGCGAAAGCCGGAGTGACACCTGATTTTGTATCCGGCACACTCCGGCCATGCTGCGAAAGCCGACAAAAGCCGGTCCGACCTACGCCTTCGAGATCGAGCATGGCGCGCCCCATCGGCGCGTCTGCGGCATCGATGAGGCAGGGCGCGGACCGCTGGCCGGGCCGGTCGTCGCGGCGGCGGTCGTCCTCGACCCCGCGAACTGCCCGGAGGGTCTCAACGATTCCAAGAAGCTCGACGAGACCCGGCGCGAGGCGCTTTACGCGGCGCTCATCGCTTCGGCCGAGATCGGCGTCGGCATCGCCAGCGTCGAGGAAATCGACCGGCTCAACATTCTCTGGGCTTCGATGCTGGCCATGAGCCGCGCGCTCGAGGCGCTGGCCGTCGCCCCGGCTTTCGCGCTCATCGATGGAAACCGCGTGCCGAAGATCGACTGCCCGGCACGCGCCGTCATCGGCGGCGACGGGCTCGTCGTTTCGATCGCGGCGGCCTCCATCGTCGCCAAGGTGACGCGCGACCGGATGATGGCGGCGCTTGCCGTCGAGCATCCCGGCTACGGCTGGCTGACCAACCGCGGCTATGGCACGCCTGAGCATCTCGATGCGCTGACAAGGCTCGGCGCGACGGCGCATCACCGGCGCAGCTTTGCACCTGTACGCAACATCTTGAGTCCGGCTGAGTCGGGGGACTCGATCTAGTGGGTCAGAATCCGTTAAGTCTTTGATTCTTGACGCAGAATCCGCGCCGACTCATGATCGCGCCCTTGCGAGTTCAAAAGGGGTTGCGCGTGGGGCGAGTGGCGGGCGAGACGGCCAAAAATCCGGCCGAGACGATCATTCAGGGCGATTGCATTGAGGCGATGAACCGGCTTCCCGAGAAGTCGGTCGATCTCGTTTTCGCCGATCCGCCCTACAACCTGCAGCTTGGCGGGGAACTGACGCTGCCCGATCAGTCGAAGGTCGATGCCGTCACCGACGACTGGGACAAGTTCGCCAGCTTCGAGACCTATGACCGTTTCACGCGCGAGTGGCTTGCCGCCGCGCGGCGCGTGCTGAAGGACAATGGCGCGATCTGGGTGATCGGTTCCTATCACAACATCTTCCGCGTCGGCGCGTCGCTGCAGGATCTCGGCTACTGGATCATGAACGACGTCGTCTGGCGGAAGTCGAACCCGATGCCGAATTTCCGCGGCACGCGCTTCACCAATGCGCATGAGACACTGATCTGGGCCACAAAAAGCGCCGAGCAGAAAAAGTACACGTTCAACTACGACGCCATGAAGGCGTTGAACGACGATTTGCAGATGCGTTCCGACTGGCTGCTGCCGCTCTGCACCGGCGGCGAACGCCTGAAGGACGGCGACGGCGACAAGGCACATCCGACGCAGAAACCGGAGGCGCTTCTCCACCGCGTGCTGCTCGCAACCACCAATGTCGGCGACACGGTGCTCGATCCCTTCTTCGGCACCGGCACGACGGGCGCAGTGGCAAAGAAGCTCGGCCGCCGCTTTATCGGCATCGAACGCGAAACGAAATACATCAAGGCGGCGAAGACGCGCATCGCCCAAGTGCTGCCTGCCTCGACCGAAGACCTGAAGGTCACGACCTCGAAGAAGGCCGAGCCGCGCGTGCCCTTCGGCACCATCGTCGAGCGCGGGCTGATCGAGCCCGGAACCATTCTCAGCGACCCGATGCGCCGCCACACGGCGCGCGTCCGCGCCGACGGCTCCATCGTCTGCCGCGATGCGACGGGCTCGATCCACAAGATCGGCGCCCATGTGCAAGGGCTCGACGCCTGTAACGGCTGGACCTATTGGCACTTCAAGACCGACGGGAAACTGAAGCCCATCGACATCCTGCGCCAGAAAGTGCGCGCGGAGATGGGCGAGGCTTGAGGCTCACTTCGCTCACTTAGATATTCGTCCTGCCCCGGCTTGACCGGGGCACCCATCTGCCATTTTCGATGCCGCAAAGATGGATCGCCCGATCAAGTCGGGCGATGACGGAATTGGTTTGGAGGCGGCGCCTCAAGCCTCGCCCATCTCCGCGCGCACTTTCTGCCGCAGGATGTCGATGGGCTTCAGTTTCCCGTCGGTCTTGA
>DASVNC010000238.1:0-5979 GCA_036384055.1 Parvibaculum sp. | reverse complement strand
CGCGCCCGAAACACGAATGACCGCGACGCCGGCGCGCCCTCCCGCGCTCGACAAGGCATAAATCGTTTCCAATCCGAATCGATCCGATCCGTGTGCCCGTTGAACCAAATCGCCGCGCGCTATTCCGGCTTGTCCGGCTTTTTCGACGCGCCCTTGCCGCCGCTGGCGGCGCTGCGGGCCAATCCCCAGAGCATGTTCTGGAACTGCTCGAAGCCTTGCGCGCCGGCCGGCAGAATGGTTTTCATCATCACCTCGGGGTCCATATAGGACAGGTTCGAGGCCATCTGTTTTTCGAGCTGGCCGAGCAGGCGCTGCTGCATCGCCTCGAGATCGGGAAGTCCCATCAGCCGCCGCGCTTCCTCCGGCGTCAGATCGACATCGACTTTCACTTTCATGGCCTGATCTCTTTCCGGCTTCATATGTTAGACAACGGCAAGCGCCATTCAGTGAACCGCCAGGACGCCCTTATGTCACGTAATTTTCTGGCCGACGAGACCAGCCCCTATCTCCTCCAGCACAAGGACAACCCGGTCCACTGGCGGCCCTGGGGCGAAGCGGCCCTGGCCGAAGCGCGCGACCGGAAAAAGCCGATCCTCCTTTCCATCGGCTATGCCGCCTGTCACTGGTGCCATGTCATGGCCCATGAAAGCTTCGAGGACGAAGGCGTTGCCGAGGTGATGAACCGCCTCTTCGTCCCCGTGAAAGTCGACCGCGAGGAACGCCCCGACATCGACGCGATCTATATGTCGGCGCTTCAGATGCTCGGCGAACAGGGCGGCTGGCCGCTGACCATGTTCCTGACGCCGGACGGCGAGCCCTTCTGGGGCGGCACTTATTTTCCGAAGGAGCCAAAATACGGCCGTCCCGGTTTCGTCTCCATCCTCGAAGAAGTCTCGCGCCTCTTCAACGACGAGCCGGACAAGATCGAGCAGAACCGCGCCGCCCTTCTTAAGGGCCTCGCCGCCCAGGCCGCCCATGTCCATCCGGGCGAGCCGACGCCCGACATGCTCGACATCATCGCCGACAGGTTGATGACGCTGATGGATCCCGTTCACGGCGGCATCAAGGGCGCGCCGAAATTTCCGCAAACGCCCCTCCTCACTTTCCTCTGGCGCACGCATTTGCGCACCGGCCGCGGCGATCTTCGCGCCGCCGTGACGCGCACGCTCGATCACATCTGCGAAGGCGGCATCTACGACCATCTGGGCGGCGGCTTTGCCCGCTACGCGGTCGATGAGCGTTGGCTCGCACCGCATTTTGAAAAAATGCTCTACGACAACGCGCAACTCCTCTCGCTGCTCGCCTCTGTCTTTGCCGAAACGAAAAAGCCGCTCTACGCGCAGCGCGCCCGCGAAACCGTCGCGTGGCTTTTCCGCGAGATGACGGTGCAGGATGGCGGCCTCGCCGCCTCGCTCGACGCAGACAGCGAAGGCGAGGAAGGCCGCTTCTATGTCTGGAGCGAAGCGGAGATCGACGAGGTGCTGGGCGCCGACGCCGCGCGCTTCAAACAGGCTTATGACGTCAGCGCGCGCGGCAATTGGGACGAGGCGGAGCAAGGAGCGCAGTCCCGCAGCGACGCGCAAGGGGTGAACATCCTGAACCGCCTCGCGTGGGCCGATACCGGCGTCACCGCCGAAGAAGAAACCGCGCTGGCGCCGATGCGCGCGAAACTTCTGGGCCGCCGCGCCAAACGCATTCGCCCCGGCTTCGACGACAAGGTGCTATCGGACTGGAACGGTCTGACGATCGCGGCGCTCGCCAATGCCGGCGTGGTCTTCGGCGAGCCGTCATGGATCGCCGCCGCCGCGCGCGCCTTCGCCTTCGTCAAATCGCACATGATGCGCGAAGGCCGCCTGCATCATGCCTGGCGCGAAGGCAAGCTCCAGCACCGCGCCATGTCGGACGGCCTCGCCAATATGGCGGACGCAGCCCTGGCGCTGGCCGAAGCGGCGGACGATGCGCGCTACATCGCCGATGCCGAAACCTTCATCGCCGAACTCGACGCCCATTACTGGGACGAAAAGAACGGCGGCTACTTTTTCACCGCCGACGACGCCGGCGCATTGATCGTCAGAACGCGCAGCGTCGCCGACAATGCAACGCCGGCCGCGAACGGCGTGCTCCCCGGCATCCTGACGAAGCTCGCCCTTCTCACCGGCAAGCAAACCTATCTCGACCGCGCCGACGCGCTCATCCGCTGCTTCGCCGGCGAGCTCTCGCACAACATCTTTCCGCTCGGCTCTTACCTCGCAAGTTTTGAAACCCGCATCTGGCCGATCCAGATCGTCCTGATCGGCGCGCGGGACGAGACCGAAACGATGCGCCGCGCGGTCTTCGACCTGGCCATGCCGACGCGCATTTTCTCGCGCCTCGATGACGGCGCGGCGCTGCCCGAAAATCATCCCGCCTTCGGCAAGCGCGCCGTCGATGGCCGGCCCACCGCCTATGTGTGTCTGGGCGAAACCTGTTCGCTGCCGATCACCGATCCGGACGAACTCGCGACGGCCCTGAAGCGCGCGCGCTCACCCGCGTAACCCACCTCGTCATTGCTTCGCTTCGCTCGCAATGACGAACGGAACTCACGCGCTCGCCGCCTGCTTTGCCGCGTCGAGAATCTCCGGCGTAAACATCAGCGGCGCTTCCGGCACTTGCGCCGTCGGCGCAAGGTCGAGCCCCCACCAGCCGACATCGCGCCACGCGCCGAACTTGAAGCCGACTTCGGGATAAATGCCGATCGGCTTGAAGCCCATCGCTTCATGCAAACCGACACTCGCCGCGTTAGGCAACGTGATACCGCCATAGCAGCGGTGATAGCCTTGCAGCCGCATCGCCGCAAAGAGCACCGCATAAAGCGCCCGGCCGACACCGCGCCTGTGTCCCTGCGACGAAATATAAATGCCCGCATCGGCCGACCAGCGATAGGCCGCGCGCTCCCGATGCTGGCTGCCATAGGCATAGCCGATCACCTGTCCCTGATCCTCGAAGACGAGCCAGGGGAAGTTCGGCAGCACCTTTGCGATCCGCGCCGCCATCTCGGCTTCATCCGGCGGCACAAGTTCGAACGAGATCGCCGTGTCGCGGACGTAAGGCGCATAGATATCCGAAATCGCCTTCGCGTCGCCCGCCCGCGCCACCCGGACTTTTTCGACGACGGCTGGATCGGCCTTCCAGGCCGGGTTCGCCTCTATCCGGTTCGCCATCGCGCGCTCCCTTGACCGTGGCATCAATCTATCCGACTTCGTACGAAGTCTCCTAGCCGGCGCCTGCCGGCCTTGCCGCGCGCGGTTTCGTCTTCAGCTTCAGTCCCTCAATCTCCGCCGGCATCAGCCCCGCCTCCTCGCGCACCCAGGCGCGGAAGGCCTGCACCTTGGCCTTGCGCGCGCTGCGTTCGGGATAGACCAGCCAATAGGCCTCATCGTCCGGCGTCTCGAGATCGAAAAGACGCACCAGCCGCCCTTCCGATAAATCCGCCATCGCCAGCGGATCGTTGCCGAGCGCCACGCCTTGTCCGGCAGCCGCCGCCTGCAGCGCCAATGCCGGTTCGACGAACAAGGGCCCACGCGCGGCCCAGCGCGTGTTCTTGACGCCCGCCGCTTCGAGCCAGGCTTTCCAGTGCGCCGTCGTTTCCTCATGCAGCAAAGTCTGGAAGCGCAGATCGTCGGGCATGCGGATCGGCTTTCCCGCCGCCTCGGCGGCCTGCAACAGCGTGGGCGCGCAGACCGGATAGACGGTCGCCTCGAAGAGCCGTTCCGAGGTCACGCCCTCCCAGCCGCCCCGCCCGTAGCGAATGGCGATGTCGACATCCTGCCGCTCGAAATCGGTGATGACGGAGGAAGGCAGCAGCCGGAGATCGATCTCGGGATGGGCGCGGTTGAACTTGCCGAGCCGGATGACGAGCCAGCGCGCGGCAAAAGACGGCTCGACCGAAATCGTCACCGGCCCGCCGACCTCGCCGCGCGCCTGCGCCCAGCCCTCGGCCATCTGGTCGAGCGCCTGGCTGAGCACCGGCAAGAGCGCGCGTCCGGCATCGGTCAGCACCACGGCCCGGCCCGTCCGGTGGAAAAGCGCCAGCCCCGCTTCCTCTTCCAGCGCCCTGACCTGATGGCTGATCGCCGCATGGGTGACATTGAGCTCCGCCGCCGCGCGCGAAAAACTTCCATGCCGGGCGGCGGCTTCAAAAGCCCTGAGGGCGTTCAGCGGGGGCAGGCGGCGAAGGCTCATAATGTTAGTTTTTCTAACAACTGCTGTGAAATCTCATCGTTTGATATAGCCATTGATAGGCCTTATCTCCAGCACATCCGAATTCAAAGGTAACTAAAATGAACATCGCAAGCTTTTTCGCCCGCTCCTACATCGACGCCGTCAGCGTCGCTCTGGCCCCCCATGCGGGCGCCCGCAGGCGTCCCCATGCCGATCTCGCCGCCGCCGCTGAAAAGCTGAAGGCCGCCAATGACGGCGAACTGCCCCGCGCCGCCTGAGATCGGTTAACTCTCTCGCCTCATCAGGTTTGCCCGGTTAAGCTCCCCGCTCTTTCATCAGACAAAGCGCGAGGAGGCCGGGCATGAGCGGCGAAACCATCACGATTAAAGGTCCGGACGGTTCCTTTTCGGGCTATCTCGCCAGGCCGGCCTCGGGCAAGGGCCCCGGCATCGTCGTCATTCAGGAAATCTTCGGCGTCAACAAGGTGATGCGCGACATCGCCGACGATCTGGCGCGCGAGGGCTACGTCGCCCTCTGCCCCGACCTCTTCTGGCGCATCGAGCCCGGCATCGACATCACCGACCAGAGCGAAGCCGAGTGGAAGAAAGCTTTCGACCTTTTCGGCAAGTTCAAGAGCGACACCGGCCTCATCGACATTCAGGCGACGATCGACGCGCTGCGTCCCATGACCACCGGCAAGGTCGGCGCGGTCGGCTACTGCCTCGGCGGCTTCATGGCCTATATCACCAGCTGCAAGACCGACATCGATGCCTCTGTCGGCTATTACGGCGTCAACATCCAGACGCGGCTCGCCGACGCCGAATACCTGAAGAAGCCGCTGATGCTCCACATCGCCGGCAAGGACGAATTCGTCAATCCGGCCGCGCAAGCCGAAATCGTCGACAACCTGCGCGACAACCCGCTGGTCACGATCCACCAATATCCCGAATGCGACCACGCCTTCGCCCGCGTCGGCGGCAATCACTACAACAGGCCGGCCGCCGACGAAGCCAACGCCCGCACCCACGCTTTCTTCAAAAAGCACCTGGCCTGATGAATACAGGCGTCAAAGAGGTGATGAGCAAGGTTCCGGAAGTCACGCTCACCTTCTGGATCATCAAGATCGCGGCGACGACGCTGGGCGAAACCGGCGGCGACACCGTGACGATGACGATGAACCTCGGCTATCTGATCGGCACGGCGATTTTTGCAACGCTTCTCGTCGCCCTTGTCGCCGCGCAGATCCGCGCCGAAAAATTTCATCCGGCGATTTACTGGGCGACAATCGTCGCCTCGACGACCGCAGGCACGACGCTCGCCGACTTCGCCGACCGGTCGCTCGGCATCGGCTATGCCGGCGGTTCGAGCCTGCTTCTCGCCTGTCTGCTGGCAAGCCTCTGGCTCTGGTACAGGACGCTCGGCACGGTTTCGGTGAACACCGTCTCGACGCCGAAAGCCGAAATCTTCTACTGGGTCACGATCACCTTCTCCCAGACCCTCGGCACGGCGCTCGGCGACTGGATGGCCGACGACACGGGTCTCGGTTACGGCGGCGGCGCGCTCGTCTTCGGCCTCGGCCTTGCCGTCGTCGCCGCGCTTTACTTCTGGACCAGAACCTCCCGCGTCACGCTCTTCTGGGCGGCCTTCATTCTCACCCGCCCGCTCGGCGCCACCGTCGGCGACTTCCTCGACAAGCCGCTGGCCGATGGTGGTCTTGCTTTGAGCCGCCCGATCGCGACGCTCGTTCTCGCCGTCTTCATCGCCGGTTGCATAACCATG
>DASVNC010000237.1:0-17586 GCA_036384055.1 Parvibaculum sp. | reverse complement strand
AGAACGAGACCCAGAAGCAGGGTTGGCCCGCGCATCAGAAAGTAGCCGCCTGCGATCAGTGCCAGGTAGGTGACGAGTTTCCATCTCCATGTCGTCAGCAAATACCAGCAGAGCGAAAAGAGGGCGAAGCCGAAGGTGACGGCCGACGGTTCGGAAGTGAAGAGCTTGGGGCGAATGCGGCCGTAGAGAAGCTCGTCGCGTGCGTCGGCGTCATAGATGCCGAAGTTGTAGACATGCTCGCGCACCGCGTCGCTGACAGCGCGGAGGGGTGTGTAGTCTTCGAGCGCGGTGCCGATGATGATGAAGATGCAGAAGCCGAGAAAGAGCGTGGCCAACCGGGTCCGCTCATAGCGGATGGCGACGATGAAGAGGCTGTAGCCGAGAACGAGCGAGTAAGTCAGCTGGACGAGACCGAGGAGGCGTTTTTTGAAGAAGCCAAGATCGGCAGCGCAAAAAATGGAGATGAGGAGCAGTACAATGACAATCGCAAGAGCGACGACGTGCTTTTCTTCCACCCAATCGGGATGGCGCAGAAGCAGCGCGATGGCGGCAAGTCCCGCCAGCACGTTGGGGATGGGCACCGTCGGCGACAGGAAAATCGCCACCTCCATGTAGATCCCCGTCAGGAACACGAGAATGAGGGCGCTATCCAGCATGTCGGGATGTCTCTGCATGAGATCGTCTCCCTAAACCGGCTCGGTGGCGACGCCGTGCGCCGGGTATCCCGCCAAGGCCGACAACAGCCTTTGACCGCGTTTTTGCCAATCGAAGGCGCCGGCACAGGCGGCGAAAGCTTGTTCCTGCAATCCGTTCAGAAGGTTGAAGTCGTCAATGACGTTGACGACGCCGCGCGCCAGTTCCTCATAGCGCGGGAAAGTCAAAATGCTTCGGTGCGGTTGTAGTGGAATGCCGGCGATCGATTGTTCGAGAGCGGCCACCGGCAAACGGTTGAAGACGTAGTCGAGGATCTTGAGCTTGAAACCGCCGCCGCTGCGCTCGGGAATGATCGCGACGCGGGCGCGATCGAGATAGGGGCCAATATCCTCGACCGGTCCGACGATCTCCGTGCTCTTGAGGCCGGGCCTCAGGCTGTCGAAAAAGGCGCGCTCCCCGTTGCCGACGACCTGCAGTTCGAGGCCGGCTGCCGCGAAGACCGGATCGGCGATGGCGAGAAATTCCTTGAGGTTCATCTGCTTTGCCAGCCATTCGAAACTTCCGACGAGCAGCGCGCGGCGCGGCACACCGTCGTCGATCTGGCGCGCGCCGAGCCGGCGCCCGGCGTAACCGGGGGAGATCACGAGCACGGGCTTTTCGGGGCGGCGCGCAGCGAAGCGTTCGGCGTCCTCGCGCGTCACCGCGGTCACGAAGTCCGCGCGGTCAACCATGCGGCGCTCCAGCCGCGCGGCCTTCTGTGCATCGCGGATGACAGCGGCGCCGCGAAATAGTCCGCCATCGTAGTTGCTGGCAACCAGCGCCCGGGTCGTCTCCTCGTGATTGTGCGAGATGTAGATGTGGCGCGTCGGCAGGCGGCTCGGCCTCGACCGCGCATCGATCAGCGGCAGCGCCCAGCCTGTATAGAGCCCGTCCATGACGACGCTGTCCCAATGGCGTTCGGCCAAAAGCTCGGCAAAACGCCGCTTCATCGCATGCGTGCCGGAACGATGCGCAATATGTGGCAGGTGGGAGAAAAAACTTTGCCAGGGCGCCCGCTCCTGCTGCTGCACCAGCGACCAGCGCACTGTGTTGTTGGTGCAGCAGTTGCGGGTGCGGGATGCGGCGGCATCGCGCGCGAAGCACAAGACGTCCACCTCCGCGCCGGCGCTTGCCACGGCGTCGATCAGACGGCCGGAATAAATCCGCTGCCCGTCATGCTCGGGCGTGGGTTCTATCCAGGTCAGCCACAGGCAGCGCATGCGTCGCACCTCAAAAGGCGTTCTTGCCCGTGAACCCGCCGATAATCGTCATCCAGATGATCTTGACGTCGAGCCACAGCGACCAGCGTTCGATGTAAACGAGGTCGTGCTCGACGCGTTTGCGAATCTGCTCCAGCGTTTCCGTTTCGCCTCGCCAGCCGTTGACCTGCGCCCAGCCCGTGATGCCGGGCTTGACGCGATGACGTGAGGCATAGTCGCGGACCGCTTCGTCATAGAGGCGGCCCGCGGCTTTCGCCGAAAGCGCGTGCGGGCGCGGGCCGACGATCGACATTTCGCCCCGGATCACGTTGATGAATTGCGGCAGTTCGTCGAGGCTGTACTTGCGCAGAACGGCGCCGACCCTGGTGACGCGCGGATCGTTGCGTTGTGTCAATTGCTCGGCGTTGTCGTCCCGCTGGTTGTGATACATGGTGCGGAACTTGTAGACGTCGATCAGCTGATTGTTGAAGCCGTAGCGGCGCTGGCGAAAGAAGACCGGCCCGGGACTGTCGTATTTGATGAGCACGGCGATGGCCGCCATCACCGGAGTAATCATGACGAGGATCGCCGCCGAGACGATCCGGTCCTCGACGTTCTTCATGACCGCTCGCCAGCCCGAGAGCGGCTTGTTGGCGACGTTCAGAAGCGGGAGATGGCCGAAATAGGTAACGCCGGCGCGCTGCAGGTGAAAGCCCATTAGCCCGGCGCACATGCGAACATCGACCGGCAGCGTCTTTATCCGCGCGGTGATCGCAAGCAGGCGCTCTTCTTCCTCCGGCGAGACCGCGATGATGACGGTATCGAGCGCGTGGTTGCGGACGTATCTTTCCAGCGCGTCAAGATCGCCGAGCACGGGGCGGCCAGCGTAGAATTTTGGCGGCCGCGTGGTGCCTTGCGACTGGTCGTCGTCGAAAACGCCGATAACGCGGACGCCCGATTCAGGTGTCGCAGCGAAATATTCTATGAGCCGCCGGCCGATCGGCCCAATGCCGAGCACGGCAACATTGCGGCTGAGCCGTCCCTCGGCGATCCAGCGTTGGCTCCAGGCTTGAAGAACGACGCGGCCTGTCGCCAGACCCGTCCATGCAGTGAGGAACCAGGAAATCGACCAGACGCGGGAATAAGCGTCCGACGATTTGGCGATGAAACCGACGGCGATCAGCGTCACGCTGACGACGATCCAACCGGCGGTGACGAGACGCAGGCTGTTCGCCGTCTGAATCAGGGGTTCGAATTTGTAGACGCCCATCATATGAAAGAGGTTGAGCGCGACCAATGTGCCGAAGAGCAGCACGACCCCGTAATCCGACCAGTAGATGCCGGGCGTGTTGGCGAGCCAGGCGGCATAAGCCAGCGCGCCCGTGCCGATGATGACCGCGGCGTCGTAGGCGGCCATGAGACCGCAGACGATTTCTTCCGACACCGGTTTCCGCGCGGAAGCCGTGAGAGATGAAGCGCCGTCTGCCGATGAAACCGTCTCCGCCATGCCGACCTCATTGTCGCGAGAAGCCCAGCTTGGTTTTGCCACAGCGCCGCGTGCGCATTTGTGATCAAGAGAGGGATGAAGCGTGACCAGTAAGAGACGCTTTCGCATGGTCGACAAATGCCGGCGCGGCAGAGATCGGATCGCTTGCGACGGTGTCGAACAATGTGGCCGCAAAGTGGCGCGGTGTACGATCTCTCAGGAAATCACCCGCCTTTTCCGGATCCAGAATCTTTCCCGTTCCGTTACGCGCGATTTCGGACATGGCGCTACCGAGCACTTCCGGATCGGTCGTGTCGACTGCGTGACCGAGTGCATAGTCGCGGACGAATTTTCCGAGAAGACCATAATCCTGCGTCAAAACGGGTTTGCCGGCATTGGCCGCCCAGATCATCACTCCACTGGAGCCGACGAACCGCTGATAGGGCGCGAGAATAACGTCGCTACGATGGACAAGCGCCGCCAGTTCACCGGCCGGCAGGATGCCGTTGCGAACTTCGACCCAGAGCGAGGGTTGGAACTGGGCGAGAGCGGCCAGACCTTTCTCGACGGCGGCGCGGAGTCCTGGGTCGAGATCACCGGCGATCAGCACGGCGCAGCGGTCGGCGGCAAGCGGATGCATGTGCCGCAGGGCATCGAGCAGAACCAGTATGCCTTTTCGTTCCGTCAGCGAGCCGAAAAGAAAGAAGAGTAGGCGGTCCGCGGGTATTTCGCCAAAGTCGCCGCCGGCCGCGGGCGGCAAAGGAAAGGCGGGATCGGCCAATCTCTCGACCTTGCGGTGGCGCGCGCGTTGATGCCGGTTGTGGCCGGGGAAATAGGGGTCGAGAGAGAAGACCCGCGTCAGCGACGGATTTCGCAGCATCATGGCATAGAGAATGCGCTTGCGGAGATCGCGCACTTGCTCGCGAGGTTTCAGCGTGTTGGCGCCGAAGCCGCCATAGTGGATCGAGGGCCGGAACAGGATGCCGGAAATGTTCGCCCCGGCGCCGCCAAGACCGAGCGCCAGCGGCAGCGACAGATGATCGAGGCAGAGAAAAAGCCCGTGGCTGGCGCGGGCACGCTTCAGGTGGCGGCGCATCAGCCACCAGCGGGCGAAGGCGCTGACGATGAAGCGCGGGCTCAGGCAAAGGTCGCGGGCGCGCGCGCTCAGCCGTTCTATCTGGATATTGTGATGATTGACGCCGGCGAGCGCCGTCTCAAGGCCGTCGGCCAGTTCCGGCGCGACGACGAAGGTCACGGGCAAGCCCCGCCTTTCCTCGGCGGCGAAATGCAACAGATGCGCGACCCATTCCGGCGTATGGCCGCGCGGGTCCGGTTCAAAGATTACCAGATGTGGCTCTATCGCTCCTGGCATCAGCTTTCGCCGCGAACGGCCGTCAGAAATTCGTGAAGAACTTTCGGTTTGGCATGGCAGGCAAGCACATAGGCACGCCCGCGGGCGCCCAGCTCGGCGCGCAACGTGTGGTCTTCGGCCAGCCGCAAGACGGCAGCGGCGAAAGTTTCCGGCTCGTTCGGCGGCACGCAGACAAAGGCTCCCGTCTCTTCCTGCAGGCGCCAGAGAAGACTGCCGGGCTCTGCCGTGGCGATGAATGGCCGGCCTGCCGCCATGATCGCAAAAATTTTCGACGGCACGGCATAGTCGGCTGCCTGAGGGTTCTGCGGCACGAGATGGATGTCGCCTTCCGCCAGCGCCTCGTTGAGATACTTCGGCGGCAGCAGCGGGCGGAATTCGAGATTGTTCAGGCCGAGCGCATGAGCAGTCTCCATCAAGGCGCCAGCCTCGCGGCCCTCGCCGCGCAGAACGATGCGGACATCGGGCCGCTCGCTCTGCATGACGCTGGCAAGGTCGAGAATTTGCGACAGCGATTGTTTGCGTCCGAAATTGCCACTGTAGACGACCGTCGTCCGGTGCGGCTTCGGCACATCGAGCGGATGGATGGTGTCGGTGTCGATCCAGATCGGCAGAACACGGATCGGCGCGGTGACGCCGCGAGACTGAAGCTGATGGCGCATGTTTTCCGACAATACGAGCACGAGATCGGCACGATTGAGAGCAAGGCGTTCGACGACGCGCAAAAAGCCGAGCAGAAGACCGCCGCCAAGAAGGCCCAGACCTTCGGCGAGACCCGATTCGATGTCATGGATGACGGCGACATGCCTGCCGCCGTGCTCCGTCATGACGTTGCCGAGGATCACGGTCAGGATCGATGGGCAGAGCGAGACGACAAGGTTGCGGCGGTGCACCCGTCCGCGTGCAAGTTCGACGAGGCTCCGCACCAGGAAATGAGCGTCGGTCGCCATGCGTCTCAATGCGCCCCCGCCGGGCAGAATGCGGTTCGGCACGCGCGTGACCTCGACACCGTCCAGCACTTCATCGTCGCGGTCGCCGGAGCGGTAATCGGCGAAGATGGCGTCGCCCGGATAGTGCGGGCGGCCCGTCAGCACGCGCACACCGAAATGGTGCGACGTGAGCCATTCGGCCATGTCGCCGCAATAAGGGCCGGAGCCGATCCATTCAGGCCGGTAATACTGCGTGACGAACAGCGCCGATTCTCCGGTCGTCGGGGCGAAGGCTTTCATTCAGGCCATCCTGGCAAGTGCGGCACCATTGCGGGCGTAGCTGTAATGGAGATCGACCGATGCATAACGGCGATAGAGCTTCGGATCGACCTGGGCGAGCGCGACGCCAGCGATATAGCCGCCTGACGCCCTGATCTGCCGGATCGCGTCGGCGACGACGTCCTGTGTCGTGGTCCGCCAACGGGTGACGAAGACGGTGGCATCGACCAGCCGTGCGTAGTGCATGGCTTCGCTGCCGACGAGTACGGGCGGTGTGTCGAGAATGACCAGTTCATAGTGCCGCGCCAGCGAGGCGAGCAGGGCCCGCATGCGGTCGAAATCCGGCACGTAGCCCGAACCCGGCGGGACGCGGCCGGCGAAGATCGTGTGCAGGCCCGATTCAGGATCGCGGTAGACCGCCTCGTCGGGCGTTGCCTCTCCGTTCAGCAGGTCGACGAGGCCCGGCTGCACCGGCCGGCCGAGCAGGCCGTGGATCGTCGGCCGTCTGAAATCGCCGTCGACCAGAACGACCCGCCGGCCCGTATAGGCGAGCAGGCGCGCCATCGACATGCTGATCAGCGATTTGCCTTCGTCGGGAATCGACGAGGTCAGCATGATGGTGCGCGGCGGTTCGCCCGGATGGCCAAGCACGAGGCGCGTATGCAGCTTGCGCACCGCCTCGCTGAAAGGCGATGTCGGATTGCGCAGGACGTGATCTGCCGCGGCCGCCGCCCGGAATGCCGGAACGAGGGCCAGCGTCGGCAACCCGGTCATCTCCTCGACATCCTCGGCGGTGTGGAAGGTGCGGTCGAGCGTTTCCGTGAGCAGCGCCAGCAGCGCGCCGATCATCAAGCCGCCGATGGCGGCGCCCAGAACGATGGCGGTGACAGGCGGGAAGTCGGGACGTTCCGGGACGCCCGAATGCGAGATCACCCAGGCATCCGGCTGCTGGAAGTCGCGCTGGGCAGCGGTCTCCTTGTAGCCCTGCAAGAAGTTCTGCAGGAGCTGGCTGCTCGCATCGGCCTCCCGTTCGAGATCATGCAACTTGATCGATTGTTCGTTCGTCTGACCGACCTGACCTTGCGTACGGTCGAGGCTCGCCTTAAGGGCATTGTACCGCGCCTCCGCGGCTGTCTGCTCGCTCTTCAGGCTGGCGACGATCTGCGCCACCTGCAGGCGTTCCTTGGCGTCGATGTCGGCAATCTGGGCCCTGATGTTCTTGATCTGCGGGTGCTTGGGTCCGTAGATCGCGGAAAGCTGCGCGGCTTGCTGCTCAACCTCGGTCTTCTTTTCTTCAAGCGCCTGGATGATGGGTGAGGCGAGCACCTGCGGAATGCTCTTGGCGCTCTTGCCCTGCTTCAGCATTGCGGTCGCCTGGTCGAGCTGAGCGTCCGCTTCGGCCTTGGCGCTTTCCGCGATGACGAGCTGCGAGTTGAGTTCACCCATCTGCTGCGTCGTCACCGTTTCGGTGCTTGTCGCATATAGGCCGTTCTGGCGGCGGTAGTCCTCCACCGCGCGCTCGTCCTGGTCCACCTGCTGGCGCAACTTCTGCAATTGACCGGAGAGCCACTGGTTGGCGCGGTCGGTGGTCTCCGCTTTCAACACGAGCTGCTGTTCGATGTAGAGGTCGGCAAAGGCGTTGGCGATGCGCGCGGCCTTGAAGGCATCCTGCGACTTCACGCTGATTTCGAGCACGTGGGAGCGTTCGGCGGGTTCGGCATCGACGGCGTTCAGCACATTCGAGACGACGCGCTGGAACGGCTGGTCGGCTTTCTCAGCCGCATCGGGGTCGTTCGGATCGGCAGGCTCTTTCCGGCCCGATTTGAAGAGGCCCATGATGCGGGCAAGAAACGTCGGCGGGCGAAGCGCCGAATTGAATTCAGGGTCGTGATCGAGCGCGAGGCGGCGCGTCACCCGCTCGGCGAGCGCGCGGGATTCGACGACATGGCCCTGGCTTTCAACCGTGTCGCGGTCGATCACCATCTTGTCGAGCGCCGCCTCGTTGCTGCCGACATTGCTGCTCGGCACGCCGACCAGAACTTCGGCATTACCCGTGTAAAGAGGCGTCAGCGATTTCACGACGACGAAGGCGACGACCGTCAGGCTGACGGCCGTGGTCAACACGATCGTCTTGCGCCTCCATATCTTGCGCAGCATGGCGGTGATGTCGGATGGCGCAGATGAGCCCAGCGCCGGCGGCTGAGCATAAGGCGTTACGTCCCGCGCCTGGTAAAGCCTCGGTGCTTCGGGAAGCTGACCGGAAATACTCATCTAGAACCACCTCTCTGGAACTGTAATGACGTCGCCGGGATGGACCTCGGTGAGTTGATTGGCGTCGACCACCCTCTTCGTCGGGTCTTTGGCGCGCGTAATCTGAAACTCGTCATCGCGCGCGCGGTAGGTGAAACCACCCGCCATCGCGATGGCGTTGATGACCGTCATGCCGTTCGTATAAGGGTAGTTGCCGGGATTCTTGACCTCGCCGACGATATAGAAGGGCCGGTAGGTCATGATCTCGACGCTGACGCGGGGGTCCTGCAGATAATCCGGCTGCAGTTTGGCCGTGATTGTCTTTTCAAGCTGGCTCGCCGACTGGCCGCCGGCGTCGATATTACCGACCAGTGGAAAGGCAACCTTGCCGGAACCATCGACCTGGAATTCGCCGGTGAGATCCGGCTGGCCATAGACGATGATCCTCACATGGTCGCCCGGCCCAAGCTGGTAGTTCGGATCGTTGACAACGGCGTGCGACGTGGACGGGCTGGCGCCCGGCTGGGAACTGGGCGCAACGGACCCTGTGACGTCGTCGGCGAGAGCCGGAACGGCGATCGACGCCGAAACGGCAACAAACAACGCCGCCCGCCGCAGGCGGCGGAAATCAATCGGTGATCTGGTCCTCATGGTCTTGGTCCTCCTTGTGCGACGAAACGCGCAGCCGGTGCTCAGCTGCGCCCATAGCTGTCTTCGAAACGCACAATGTCGTCCTCGCCGAGATAAGCGCCCGATTGCACCTCGATCAGGTGCAGCGGCAGGCGGCCCGGATTCTCCAGGCGATGCGTCGTCCCTTGCGGGATGTAGGTGGACTCATTTTCGCGGAGCAGCTTTGTCTCGTCGTCGCGGGTGATGCGCGCGGTGCCGCTGACGACGATCCAGTGCTCGGCGCGGTGGTAGTGCATCTGCAAGCTGAGCTGCGCGCCGGGCTTCACCATGATGCGTTTCACCTGATAGCGATCACCCAGATCGACGGTCTGGTAATATCCCCAGGGGCGATAGACGCGGCGGTGATGCAGGGATTCGGTGCGGTTGTCCTTCGACAGTGTTTCGACCATGCGGCCGACTTCCGCGCAGCGGTCGGCGGACGCGACGAGAAGTGCGTCGTCGGTCGCCACCACGACCAGATTGTCTATGCCGAGCGCGGCGACGAGCTGTCCGTCGCCGCGGATGTAGGAATTGGTCACGCCTTCGGCGATCACGTCGCCGACCAGGACGTTGCCGTCGCCGTTGCGCGGCTGGGCGCCCATCAGTGCATGCCAGGAGCCAATGTCGTTCCAGCCTATGTCGGCGGGCATGACGGTGGCGCGGTCGGTACGCTCCATGACGGCATAATCGACGGAGACGCTGGGCGCGCGTGCGAACGAGGTCTCGTCGAGATGGAAGAAGTCGGCATCGTCGCGGCCCAATTCGATCGCCGCCTCGCAGGCCGAGACGATATCGGGCTGCAGGCGGTCGAGTTCGGCGAGAAAGGCGGCTGCGGGGAGGAGGAAGACACCGGAATTCCAATGGTGCTTGCCACCGCGCAGATAGGTCTCGGCCGTCTCCGCGTCCGGCTTTTCGACGAACCGGGCGAGCTCGCGTAACCCCTCGACGCCGGGAACGGGATCTCCCGCTTCTATGTAACCGTAACCCGTCTCGGCGCGCGTCGGCGCGATGCCGAAGGTGACGAGCTTGCCTTGCGCGGCGGCGGGTGCTGCGTCGGCGATGAGGCGGCGGAATGTGCTCGTGTCGGCGATCACATGGTCGGATGGCTGCACGAACATGATCGCTTCCGGATCGTGCTTCACCAGCAAAAGTGCTGCTGCCGCCAGCGCAGGCGCGGTGTTGCGCTTGCAGGGCTCGAGCACGACGCGCCACGGTTTGATTCCGACCTCGGCGAGCTGCTCGGTCAGAAGGAAGCGATGCTCCTCGCTCCCGACGATCAGCGGGGCGGCGAAGAGCGGATGAAAGGATGTCCTCAACGCAGTTTCCTGCAGCATGGTTCTTTCGGTCAGCAGCGGCAGAAGTTGCTTGGGGTATGCCGCGCGCGATAGCGGCCAAAGCCGCGTCCCGGAGCCGCCGCAAAGAAGAACCGGATAGATGTGCTCGGTGCCGGCGGATTGCGCGTCGACGCGCGTGTCGCCGGGGTTCGCCATGACATTCATGTATCGACCTCTTCCTGACGCTTTCCGCTCGCTGAAGCATTGACGATCCGGGCATGGGCCCGTTCACCACGAGAGTGAGTGAGGAGTGAAGGCGCTTCGAGTGATCATACTGTGTCCGCGCTTTCCGCCGGCGAGGTGTGGCGACGGGGCCAGCGCATGGCGGTTTGTGCTTGAGCGAGGAAGAGAATCGAGCGCGCTGCTGCTTTTTGCGTCTGTTGTCCAATGCTGAAGCAGGCGCCGAAAATTTCCGGTGGCCAGAGAGCATCACCGTCGAAATTTTTTTCACCGACGCCAGCATTTTGGAGTCAGCCACGTAATTGCCACAACCTCGCCTCGGTTCGCTTCTAAGGTGTGATGTGTCGTGACTGCAGCGATGCGTTATTCAGCAGTTCCGTATGTATGAGGAGACCAGGATGAGCGACTTCATCGACGGGATGGAAGCCCATATAGATGGCCTCCGACGATATGCGCGTGCGCTGGTCGGCAATGCCGCCGACGCGGACGATCTCGTTCAAGAGAGTCTTCGGCGTGTCCTCTCCTATATCGACGAAAACAAAGAGATCGGAAATTGGCGCGCCTACCTCTACACAACTCTGCATAATGTGAGAGCCGGTCAATATGCGCGATCGGGCGCCCGGCATCAGGTTCCGCTCGATGATTATGTCGAACAGATTTCGAGTCCGGCCACACAGCACATATATCTGGAATGTCAGGATCTCGGCCGTGAGCTGACGCGCCTTCCCGTCGACCAGCGGGAGGTACTCCTGCTTGTGGTGCTCGAAGATCTCTCCTACCGCGAAGTCGCCGAGGTTCTCGGCATTCCACTTGGCACGGTGATGTCGCGGCTCAGCCGCGCCCGCGCGACGCTTCGGCGCGCGATGGAAGGATTTCCCGCCGACGATGCGGAAGGTTGCGGCGAGGCTGACATAGCCTGATTATTTTCGGCGGTCTCAGGCCGTCTTCGACAGCTTGGCCGCCGAGAGGAAGGGCACCTCAAACCAGAAAAGGGCGCCCTTGCCGGGCTTGCCTTCGGCGCCGATCTCTCCGCCCATCAGGCTGACCAGCTTGGCGCAGATCGCAAGGCCGAGGCCGGTGCCGCCATAGGTCTTGGCGATGTCGCCATTGGCTTGCACGAAAGGCTTGAAGAGCTGGTGTGCGACTTCGGGCGTGAAGCCGAAGCCCGAATCCTCAACCTCGAAGCGGATGCGCACGCTTTCCCGGTCACGGCGGATCGTTCGCGCGCGCAGGCGAATGCAGCCACCCTCGGGTGTGAACTTCAGTGCGTTGGAAATGAGATTGGCGATAATCTGGCGCAGACGGTCCTGATCGACGAGCAAGGGCGCGTCGGGCAGGTCGGCATAATCGAAACGCAGATCGATCGACTTGTCGCGAGCCTTTTCGATCCAGAACATCATCGACTCGAATATCTCGGCCAGAGCGATCGGCTGCGGGTCGAGTTCGAGCTTGCCGGCTTCGACCTTGGAGAAATTCAGAACGTCGTTCAGCACGGTCAGCAGGCTCAGCGAAGCGTCGTGAATATACTGGCCGTATTCGCGCGTCTTGGGCTCCGAGCTCATGCGCACGATCAGGTCGGAGAAGCCGATGATGGCGTTCATCGGCGTCCGGATTTCGTGGCTCATCGTCGCAAGGAAGGCGGACTTCGTCCGGTTGGCCTCCTCGGCGCGGCTCTTTTCCTCAACCGCCGTCTCGAAGGCCTGATCGAGGCGCTCAGTCAGTTCCTGGTCGGCCTGAAGCTGGGCGCTGGTCTCAAAGTATTTCTGCCGGTTGAAATGCATGATGACCGAGGTTGTGCCGAGCAGCATGATGCAGAGCAGCGCCGAGGTGATGTCGAGGAGCCCGGCCTGATGCGCGGCGAAGACGACAAGCGCGAAAGGAAGCCCGAGCGCAACGAAGTTCGGCGTCATGCGCATCGTCGGCACCCAGGAGCAATGTGTCATCAGGCTGGCGCCGAAGACGATGGCGGCGATAACAAAATTATGCGGGGCGTCGAGAACCCAGACAAAGCCCGCGGCCGTATAAGTGCCGACCGCGCCGACGTGGAAGATGCCGGCTTCGAGCCAGGTCTTGTCGGTGTCGACATTGGCGATGTTGCGTTTCACCGTCCGGCGCCAGAAGAGCGTGCCGGTGTCGAGCGCGATGGCGGCGATGCACCAACCCAGGCCGCTCGTCAGCCCGCTGGCGCTGACCGTCGCAACGGCAAGCGCAACCGGAAAGCAGCAGCGGAAGAGATAAAGTCGGTCTTCCAGTGAAATCCAGTAAAGCAGGACCTTGCGACGGATATTTTCGTCCGATGTCATGCGAATTTCGATCTCCCTCGGGGCGGCGAGACGTGACGGCTCGCCGGAGCGGCCCCCCTCCATCCGGATGCGGCACCACTATCCCACCCGCGGTTTAAAGGCAGATTGCGCTAATCGGTAAAAGTCGAAATATCTGCCCCGTTCTGGGCCTATCGGCCCGTGCCGGTTGCAGGGGTTTGCGAAGGAGGCAGGCGGCAGATGGTCCGGAAATTGCGAAGTCTTCGCCGATGAATTCCGCATCCCGCGCCGGGAGCCACCCATCGATGCCCGACTTGCAGCTGATTCCGGCGGATGAGCGCCATTTCCTGAGAAATGTGGACTGGAACCTGTTCAGCCTGTTTCTGGAAATTGTTCGCTCCGGCGGCATCAGCGCCGCCGCCCGCCGCCTAAATAGGCAGCAGCCCACCGTGAGTGCCGGGCTGAAGCGGCTCGAAGATCATCTCGGCGTCGAACTGTGCCGCCGGACGAGCCAGGGCATAGAGCTGACGCCGGCCGGCCGCGCCTTCCTGCCGCTTTGCGAGGCCATGATGGCCGCCGTCCGCGCCGCGCCGCACGAGGTCGCCAAGGCGGCGAACCTGGTCGAGGGTGTTATCAACATCCGGACCATATCGAGCATCGTCTCGCCGGAATTCGACGAGGCGTTGGTCGCCTTTCACGGGCTCCATCCGGGCGTCGAAATCCATCTCGAGGTGACGCCGTGGCGCGCGGTGGTGAAGTCGCTGCGCACCGGCGAGGCGGAGGTCGGCATTGCCTGCGACAGCGCGCCGAGTTCGGGGCTTTGCTATGAGCCGCTGATGAGGGAGACGCAGCAGCTCTATTGCAGCCGGTCGCATCCCCTGTTCGGGACGACAGTCGGCCTGCCGTCCGAACTCGCCGACGAGCCCTTCGTCATGACCGGCCAGGACGAGCCGGAGGAGCTTGAACGCTTTCGCCGCCGTTATGGCCTTGGCCGGCGCACAGGCGGCTTTGCCGAGAACCTGCATGAGGTCAAACGGCTGATCGAGCTTGGCGTCGGCATCGGCTTCATGCCGACCTGCGTTGCGGACACGCTGGACGGCACACACAATCTCTGGCCGCTTTTGCCCGCCGATCTGCTGGTCAGCTACCACGTCTATCTCATCACCCGCGATCGTTCGGCCCGCGATACGCCGACAGAGATATTCCTTTCGGAAATCCTGAACCGCCTCCGCCAACGCGCCCCATAGATTTTGTCTATGGGCGGCATCGCAATTTCCCGCCTACGGACACCCCAGCCGCCGGTCCATGCTTCTCGCAGTTGCAGCAATGGGGCGGTGTGTTGGCGCGGAACGAACCTACGATCGCGGATCTTGGCGGCTTGTGGCGGCGCTCGCTGATCGACTGGCCGGACGGCCATCGTGACACCGAGACATGGGTCAACTGGCTGCAGGGGCCGAGTTTCTATGTCGATCTGCGCCAGCCGCTCGGGCGACCGGATTTCTCCGGGATTGCCAATCTGCGCCAACTCGAGCCGCGGCATCTGGGTTGGCTGGCCTCACAGGAAGGTTTTGCGGGAGAGCTTCACCATCAAGACGGCTTTTTCGAATGGCGGCGCGAGCTCGATTTCCAGCCGCAGGCGATCTATTCCGACATGGGCCGGCTCTGGTTCGAGAACGGCATGATGATCGAAGAGGGCAAGGACATCGCCTATATCGAGCATTGGCACCGGGAAATGCTCGACCGCAAGCCGTCCTGCGCCGTCCGGCTCAACGACGCGGCGGCGGGCTGCCGCGGTTATCTTCTGCGTCATGGCCCGCTCTTCATGTATGCGCGCGCGCGCGCTGCGCGGGTGCCGGCGAATATCCATCTCACCGATTGTGTGGCCGGCGCGGCCAGCCGGCAGGCAGCGCAAGATTTCGTCGATTGCGAGATATCGCAGGGCGTCGTGACCAGCGCCGGTTGGATTATCCAGCGATCGAGCCTGCCTTTTCGCGAGGGCCGGCGCCTCAGTCCGGCTATGGCGCCGGGGCGGGAGTCCAGTTTTTTCACAGCCGATGTCGCGCCCGGCGGCGCTGCGATGACGCGGCGCTGGGAGGTGCTCGACATGCAGGGAACGCTGGAAGATTTGCTTTCGATGGAACAGGCCGGAGAGACTCGATGACCCAGGGAAAGGGGCGGGCCTTCGACAGCATCCCGCTTGTCGACATCGCGCCGATGTTCGGCGCGGACGAGGCGGCGAAAGCCCGGACGGCAGCCGAGATCGCCAAGGCGGCAAGCGAGGTCGGCTTTCTCTATGTCACAGGCCACGGCATCGAGGAAAGCATGATCGAGCGGCTGAAGGCGCGCGCGGCGGAGTTCTTCGCGCTGCCGCTCGAGGTCAAGCAACGCTACTACATCGGCAGGTCGCGGGCTCATCGCGGCTATGTGCCGACCGCCGAAGAGGCTTTCTATAACGGCGATGTTCCGAAGATCGACAAGAAGGAAGCCTTCGATCTGTCTGTCGAACTGGCCGAGGACGACCCCGACCACCTGAAGGGTTATCGGCTTCTGGGCCCGAACCAGTGGCCCGCCGAGGTCGCCGGTTTCCGCAAGGATGTCTACGCCTATTACGAAGCGGCGATGGCGCTCGGGCATACGCTCTTCCGCGCCTTCGCTCTCGCCCTCGAACTCGATGAGACCTATTTCGAGCGTTATCTCACCAAGCCGCCGTCACAGCTGCGTCTCGTCCACTATCCGGAGAAGCCGGCGGATGCGGTCGCCGCCGCCAGCGACTGGGGCATCAGCGCGCATACCGATTATGAATGCTTCACGATCCTCCATGCGACGACGCCGGGCCTTGAAGTGCTGAATGCGGAGGGGCGCTGGATCGACGCGCCGCCGGTCGCGGGCGCTTTCGTCATCAATATCGGTGACATGCTGGAAGCGCTGACAAATGGGCGTTTCATCGCCACGCCGCACCGCGTACGCAATGTCAACGAGGAGCGATACTCCTTCCCGCTCTTCTGCGCGCTCGACTACGACACGATCATCGAGCCTCTGCCGCGTTTCGTCGAAGCCGGCGAGGCGCCGCGCTACGGGCGCTATGTCGCGGGCGACCATCTGCTCGCTCAGACCATGCTCACCTTCGCCTATCTGCGCGAATTGCAGAAGTCCGGGCGTCTCGCGCTGCCTTCCGGGGCCGCGGACAACACTTCGACCTTTGGGCGCAAGGAAGAGGCACACCCATGAGCAGCCCAACGGAATTTCAGGTCACAAAAAGAAACAAACAGACGAAGACGGCGGAAACACCCGGTCATTCCCGCATTGCGGCGTCCGTGCCGCGCCAGTTGAAAGGACAACTCATGTCGCGCTTATCGTCGTTCCGGAGGGCAGGTCTCGCCGCTCTTGCCGTCGTCACTTTGCTATTTGCGGCGCCGCAGGGCGCGTCCGCCGCGCCGCAGACTTTCAAGCTCGCCTGGTCGATCTATACCGGCTACATGCCCTGGGCCTATGCCGACAAAGCCGGCATCCTGAAGAAATGGGCCGACAAATACGGCATCAAGATCGAACTGACGCAGATCAACGATTACGTCGAATCGATCAACCAGTACACCGCCGGCCAATATGACGCCGTCGCCGATACCACTATGGACTCGCTGACGATCCCCTGCGCGGGCGGCGTCGATACGACGATGTTCATTCTTGGCGACTACACCAACGGCAACGATGCCATTTTCATCAAGGGCAAGGGCAAGACGCTTGCCGACATCAAGGGCAAGAAGGTCTATCTCGTCCAGTATTCGGTTTCGCACTACATGCTGTGGCGCGCGCTGCAGACCGTCGGTCTCACCGAGAAAGACATCGAGACGGCGAACATCGCCGACGCCGACTTCGTCGCCGCCTACAATACCGATGAAGTGAAGGCGCTCGTCGCGTGGAATCCGGCAACGAGCCAGATCAGGAAGATCCACGACACGTCGGAAGTTTTCAGCTCGGCGCAGCTTCCGGGCGAAATTCAGGACATCGTCGTCATGAACACCAAGGTTCTGAAAGCGCATCCCGAATTCGCCAAGGCGCTGACGGGCGCCTGGTACGAAACGCTGAAGCTGATGCAGGGCGACAGCAAGGAAGCCAAAGCCGCCCGCACCTTCATGGCGACGGCATCCGGCACCGACCTCGCCGACTATGACAGCCAGGTCAAGACGACTGGTTTCTACTACGACCCGGCCAAGGGTGCGGCGGCCCTGCGCAGTTCGCAGATGACCGACATCGCCAACTACACGATGGATTTCAGCTTCTCCCACGGCCTTCTCGGCGCCAAGGCGAAGGACAAGAACTTCATCGGTATCGAGTTGCCCGGGGGCAAGATCATCGGCGATCCGTCAAACGTGAAGCTGCGCGTCGATGACAGCTTCATGCAGATGGCGGCTGACGGAAAACTCTGATTTTCCATGCTTCCGGCGCTCCTGCCTTTTTGAAGGCGGGAGCGTTGTCTTGTCTTGCAGACGAACGTCACGAGTTGGTTGAAATGCTTATTTTCTGCCCGTGTGCCCATAAATTATGCAGTCTGGAAAACAAATTATGTAGTCAAAACAATGTGTTGGCTTCACGATTTGGAAAGGCGCGGCAGGGTAAAAGTGTGTGATCGGTTGTTCGCCAGGCATGGATTGCCGTCCTGACCCGCCAATGGCGGTGCATTCATTCTGGCGCGAAACGACGAAATTCTTGCCGGTGAAGATGACGCCATGAAGCAAAAATCCCATCTCGCTTCCTCGTCGCCGGCGTTGCCGGAAAGCGGACCTCTTCCGGGCGCCCGCTTTCGGTCTCTGGAGGCACACTTGCTGAACGCGCAAAAAATAGCATCGCTGGGCAGCTGGGAGCTCGACCCGGGTCAAGGCGTGATGACCTGTTCGCCCGAAATGCGCCGTATCTTCGATTGCGAAACCGAAGATACGGCC
>DASVNC010000236.1:0-8589 GCA_036384055.1 Parvibaculum sp. | reverse complement strand
GATACGGCGCTCGGCGTCGAACTGACCTACGGCACCGACAAGCTGGTGCGCGACTTCACCATCCGCTATCTGCCGCAGGTCTCGCACTGGGTGCAGCAGGAAGCGCCGGAAGCCGTCAATGCGATGATCCGCGCCTGGATCGAGGGGCAGGATGTGCCGAAGGCGGGCCTGCGCGGTCAACTGCTGCTTGCCGGCGTATAAATTCTCTCTGGATCGCCATCCGGCCATGCGTGCCGGCGAGCGCGAGATTGAAGCCTTCGGCCGCGCATTGCCGCGCCACTTTTCGTGCCGCCACGATGCCCCTCTGTTTTGCGCGTGAACATAACGCGGGTTAAGTTTTTTTCATCTTCCTCTTCGGAGGTGGACAGACGAATTTTGCGGGCGCTTCATTCCAGCTGTTGCATCCCGGCTCGTCTCGAACATCGGACGCCGGTGGGCTATACTTTTTTGTATGCCGCACACAAGGCCGCAAAGGCTGAATGGCCTTTACTCCCTGTGTCCCCGACAAGAAACGCCAGTCTCGCATCCCGTTGGTGCGAGCCAGACGGGAGAAACTCATGTCGCGCTGGATCGCCGCCGCTGCCGGTGCCCTTGTCCTGCTGATCGCGGTCATCGTCGCGCTGCCGCTTCTCATTCCGACATCGGTCTACAAGCAGCGCATCATCGCCGTGGTGAAGGCACAGACGGGACGCGACCTCAGCATCGGCGGCGATGTCGGGCTTTCCTTCTTCCCGCGGCTCGCGGTCAAGGTCGATGACGTGCGGCTCTCCAATGCGGGCTGGGCGGAGGACGCCGACATGGCATCGATGAAAGAGATGCGCGCCGCACTCGAAATCATGCCGCTCTTTCATGGCGCGGTCGAAATCCGGAGCTTCACGCTCGTCAATCCGGTCATCCATCTCGAGGTGAAGGCGGACGGGACGCCGAACTGGCAGTTCGAGGCGCCGGCGGGCGCGACGGTCGCGCCGTCGTCATCGACGCCGCCGCCTTCCGCGCCGCCAAGCAGCGGGCAAAGCGCAGGCGCGGGCGGCTTCAAACAAATCCGTCTCGGCGACATATCAATCGAGAATGGCGAGGCGACCTATCGCAACGCGCAATCCGGCGCGGCGCTTGCCTTCGAGAAGGTCAATCTGGATCTCTCGCTGCCGAGCCTCGACGATCCCTTCAGCGCGACGGGCTCGCTCGTCTGGAACAGCGAGCCGCTGACGCTCTCGCTGAATGCGCAGCGGCCGCGCGCCCTGACGGAAGGCGGCGACACGGCCGTCGAGTTCTCGCTGAAGTCGGCGAAGATCGACGCCGCCTACAAGGGCACGCTGCATCCTTTGGGCGGATTGAAGTTCGGCGGCATCGTCGATCTCGACATCGCATCGGTGCGCGATCTGGCCAGCTGGCTCGGCAGCCCGCTGCCGCCGGGAAGCGGCTTCGGCCCGCTGACGATCCAGGGCACGGCGAGCGGCGGCGGCACGGACTACACATTCAGCGATGCGAAGATCGGCTTCGACGGCATGAGCGCGACAGGCACGCTTGCCTTGCAGACCGGCGGCAAGCGGCCGCTGGTGAAAGGCAATCTCGCCTTCGGCCGCATCGATGCCAACACCTATCTTGCCGGCGACGGCAGCGAGAGTGCGAAGCCCGCGACGGCGACCGAGAGCGGCGGCGGCAAGAACGACGACGGCTGGAGCGACGATCCGATCGACTTGACCGGGCTTCGCGCCGTCGATGCCGACATTTCCCTGTCGACGCAGGAACTCCTCGTCAAGGCGGTCAAAATCGGCGAGAGCGCGCTCGAACTCAAGATCGACAATGGCGTCATGACGATCGATCTGAGCAAGCTCGCGCTTTATGACGGCGCGGGGTCGGGCTCGCTGACGCTGGACGGCTCCGGCCGGGTGCCGGAAATGGCGGCGTCATTTTCCATTGCTGGCGTGTCCGCCGAACCCCTGCTCAGCGACGCGGCAGGCTTTACGCGTCTCGAGGGGCTGAGCGCGCTCGAGCTTTCGGTGAATGCCGCCGGCCGCAGCCAGCGCGAGATGGTGAACGCGCTCAACGGCAAGGGCGAAGTGAAGTTCACCAACGGCGCGATCAAGGGCGTCAACGTGGCGCAGCTCGCGCGCACCGTCTTTCAGGGCGCCGCGACAGGCTGGCAGAGCGGCGGTTCGCAGGACACGGATTTCTCCGAGCTCGGCGGCACCTTCACGATCACGAACGGCATTCTGAAGAATGACGACTTCAAGATGCTGAGCCCGCTCATCCGCGTGACCGGCGCAGGCGTCGTCGATCTGCCGCACAAAAAGCTCGACTACCGCGTCGAGCCGAAGCTGGCGGCGACGCTGGAAGGTCAGGGCGGCGGCGAGGCGAAGGGCATCGAGGTGCCGGTCATCATCGACGGCCCGTGGTCGAAGCCGCGCTTCCGGCCCGATCTTGCCGCCATGCTGAAGAACAAGGATCAGACCATCGACACGCTGAAAAGCCTCAAGGGCGAAGGCGGCAAGGAACTGCTGAAGAGCCTGTTCGGCAAATGACCGGGCTCGCACCTTGAAATGAGCCGCCCGGCGTTTCACATCCGAGGAGACAGAGCGGAGACTGGATCATGTCCGACATCTATCTCTCCCCAGGGTTGCGCACGCCCTTCGTGAAATCGGGCGGCGCCTACGCCAAGCACACAACGCTGGCGCTTTCAGGCCCCATCGCCAAGGCAATGGGCGCAAAGGCGCGGCCCGACTTTCTGATCTGGGGCCAGGTCATTCCCGATCCGACGGTGACGAACCTCGCGCGCGACCTCATTTTCGAGGCCAAGCTCGATCCGACCATTCCGGCCTTCTCGACGCAGCTTGCCTGCTCGACGAGTTTCATCGGCGTCATTCAGGCATCCGGCATGGTCGGGCGGGGCGGCACGCATCTGGCGCTTGTCGGCGGCGCGGAGACCATGAGCCATGTTCCGATCAGCCTGACGGCGCAGACGGCCGACCGCATCCTGATGCAGTTTGCGGCCGATCCGGGCGCGGCGCTCGAAACACTGACGCATCTGGGCGCCGGCGATTTCAACCTGCCGACCAACGGCTGGGCCAACAAGCAGAGCGGCAAGTCGCAGGGCGAGCACACCGAGGACACGGCGAAGCATTACGGCATTCCCCGCGCCGATCAGGATGCGCGCGCCCTCCTCAGCCATCAGGGCGCGATCTCGGGGCAGGACAAGGGCTTCTTCAGCGATCTCGTCCTTCCCTTCGACGGCGTCGATCACGACACGATCCCGCGCCGCGAGACGTCGCTTGAAAAACTGGCGAAGCTGCCGCCCGCCTTCGACCGCACCAGCGGCAAGGGCACGCTGACGGCGGGCAATTCCTCGCCGCTCACCGACGGCGCGGCGTCGATCTGGGTCGGCGATCGGGACGGGTTGACGCGGCTCGGCAATCCGCCCGCGGTCAAGCTCGTCGATTGGGAAATCGCCGCGATGCTCTATGGCGAGGAGGGCATCCTGATGGCGCCAGCGCGCGCCATTCCGCGGCTCCTTGCCCGGCACAGTCTCAAGTTCAAAGACATCGCGCTGTGGGAAATTCACGAGGCCTTCGCGGCGCAGGTTCTGTCCAACATCAAGGCGGCATCCGATCCCGTCTACCGGCGCGAAAAGGCGGGCGTCGATTTCGACCTCGGCGAGTTCCCCTGGGAGCGCGTCAATCCGAACGGCGGATCGCTGTCCATCGGCCATCCGTTCGCCGCCACGGGGGCGCGCATTCTGAGCCAGGCGGCGAAGGAGCTTGCGAGCTTTCCCAAGGGCTCGCGCGCCATCGTTTCGGTCTGCGCCGATGGCGGGCAAGGCACGGTGGCGCTGCTCGAAGCGGTCTGAGCGCCGCTCAGGCCTTCTTCAGGTCGTCGAGTTCCACATATTCCTTGGCGCCGTCGATCCGGTACATCCGGCGGCGGAGGCGTGGATAGGTGCAAACATCGACCGGCGAGCGGGTGCCGCCCATCAGATAGACGAAGTCTTCCGCCGCGTCGCCCGGCACATGCATCGAATGGGCGGGCGAATTGCGGGGGAAAGCCATGACGTCGCCGGGACCGACCGGAAAGGTCTCGTCGCCGATGGTGGCGAGCGCCCGGCCCGAAATCACATAGAGGAATTCCTCGTCCTGACCGTGAAAATGATGCTCGGTCGTGTCACGGCCGGGCTCGATCCGGACGAGGTGGAGGCCCATGCCGGCGACGCCTGCGAGGTCGCCGAGCGAGCGGGTGTGACGAACGGCATTGGCGTTGAACTGGTGAACATGGGCCCGCTCCGGCATGGCGGCGATGCTTTCGGCGCTGAAATAGCAGCCCTGCGCGGCCTTGCCGCCTTGCGTCTCGACCTTGGCCATCGCTATCACCCTTCTTTCCCAGGCCCGCCAAGCCGGGCTTTGTCGCGGGGCTCCGGGCCGTCTAGACTGTCCCAAGTAGAGAATCGCCGGGAGAATGGCCCCGTGGGCGGCACTTCCCATGATCTATAACGCGTTGTCGACGCTGATAAAGTTCATAATCGTGGCGGTGCTGATCGGCGCCGTCCTGAACGAGTTCGACATCAGCGCCAATCAGCTCCTCCTCGATGTGGGTTTTACGCCCGAGCACATCATGGCGATCCTCCGGGAGGGCATCGACTGGGCGACGCCGCTTTTTCTTCTCGGCGCTATGGTGCTGATTCCGATCTGGGTGGTTATCTTCCTGCTGAAGCCGCCGGGATTCGGGAAGTAGCGGCTCGCCGGGAGATCCCTTTTTGACGAGACCGCTCGCCCTTTTTGCCGTGCTGACGGCGGCCCTGCTCGTCAGCCAGACGGCGCTGGCCAAGGATGTCGGCAGCGGCCTGGTCGGCAACACGGTCGAACTGACGGGGCCCGCCGGCACGACCAAAATTTATTATCCCAACCGCAAGACCATCCTCGTCCGGGCGCCGGACGGCAAGACCTCTAAGGGCTGGTGGCGGGTGAAGGGCAAGAGCATCTGCACCAAGATCGGCGACAAGGCGGAAAACTGCACCGAGCCGATTAAAATGCCGCCCGTCGCCGGAAGCTCAGGCGTCATCGCCGGCGAACAGGGCGACCTCAAATGGGCGGTGACGAAGGGCAAGGGATTTTAGCGCACCCGCCGCTGTTCTCCCGCCGCCCAAGCGTCTAAAGTCCCGCCACCAACATTGGATCGAATTCAGGGGAAACACATGGGCAGACTGGACGGAAAGCGCGCCATCGTCACCGGCGCGGGCAGCGGCATCGGACGCGCAAGCGCGGTTCTCTTTGCGATGGAGGGCGCCAGGCTCGTCATCGTCGACAAGGTCGAGGCGGCCGTCGATGAAACGGCGGCGATGATTCGCGCCAAGGGCGGCAAGGTCACTTCGATTGCCGCCGACACAGGCGAGGAAGAGGCCGTCAAAGGCATGATCGACCAATGCGTCAAGGACTATGGCGGGCTCGAAGTCGTCTATGCCAATGCCGGCATCAGCGGCGGTCTGGTGCCGCTGCCGGAGCAGACGGTCGCCTACTGGATGGAAGTCCTGCGCGTCAATCTGATCGGGCCATTCCTCGCGGTCAAATATGCGAGCCCGATCATGGTGAAGCAGGGCCACGGCTCGATTGTCTGCACGGCATCGGTGGCGGGCCTGCGCGCCAATGCGGGCGGCATGGCCTATGCGGCGTCGAAGGCGGGCGTCATCAGCCTTGCCCAGACGGCGGCGAACGAACTTTACGGGACGGGCGTCCGCGTCAATGCGGTCTGCCCCGGCCTCATCGAGACCGGCATGACGAAGCCCATTTTCGACAACGCCCGGGCGCGCGGCACGGATGGCAAGATCGGCCAGCTCAACCCGCTGAAGCGGTACGGCGTGCCGGAAGAAATCGCCCATATGGCGCTCTTCCTGGCCAGCGACGATGCCTCCTACGTCAACGGACAGGCCTATGCCGTCGATGGCGGCCTCTCCAGCACGCATCCTTTCGCCGGAAAACGCTGATCAGAATTCGGCGTCAAGTTCTTCGAGCTCTTCGGGCTCGGCCTTGGCATCCCTGATCCATTCGGCCATGAAGGGCGAGGTCACGATGCGCTTGCAATAGGCGGCTGCCTGCTGATCGAGATCGACGTCATAGGTGATGAAGCGGGTGCAGACCGGCGCATACATTGCGTCGGCCACGGTCGGCTTTTTGCCGAAGAGGTAAGGGCCCTTGTATTTGTCGAGCGCCTCGCTCCAGATCGTCAGCACGCGGTCGATATCGGCCTGGGCGCCGGCCCAGACCTTGAAGTTCGGATAACGCGCCTTGAGGTTCATCGGCAGCGCCGAGCGCAGATTGGCAAAGCCCGAATGCATTTCGCCGGAGATCGAACGGCAATGGGCGCGCGCCGCCGCATCGGCCGGAAGAAGCCCCGCCTCGGGCTTCAGCTCGGCCAGATATTCGGCGATCGCCAGCGTATCCCAAACCTTGATGCCGCCATGCGTCAGGCAGGGCACGAGAAAGGAGGGGCTGAGAAGCAGAAGCTCGGCCCGTGTCGAAGGGTCGTTGGCCGAAAGCTGTTCTTCAACGAAGTCGAGACCGGCCATCTTGCAGAGCAGCCAACCCCGCAGCGACCAGGATGAATAATTCTTGCTGCTGATGGTAAGCGTCGCCTTGGCCATGTTGATTCCTTCGTTTGATCGCCCCGCGCCTGTCGGCGCATGGTCAGAACACGCCCTAAACTCGCAATTTCATTTCGATGCCGGTTTCGGCATTTACCCGCAACAATTATCTCGCAGCGCAGCATAACTTGCACTAGCCTTTTGCAGGTCGGGGGAAGTTTCTTGCCGGCGGCAAGAGCAAGACGAGTGTTCCGGGGCATTGATGCTTTATTACGCATACCAGTTGCAGGCCGACCTGATGAGGCCGGTAAGGGTTATGGCTGAGGCAGCGGCGGGGGTTCTGAACGGGCCGCTGGCCGGCCAGTTCGATTCCATCACGCTGAAAAACCTGGCCGCTGCCTGCGAGATGGTCTCGCGCGCGGGGCTGAGCCATGAGCGCCCGCCGTTCGGCATCGAGAGCGTCATGGTCGGCAACGAGGAAGTGCCCGTCACCGAGGAGGCCGCCTTTTCGACCCCCTTTGCGACCCTTCTCCATTTCAAGAAAGAGAGCACCGGGAAAAAGCTTCCCCGCGTGCTCGTCGTCGCGCCGCTGTCGGGTCATTTCGCGACGCTGCTCAGGAACACGGTCGCTGTGCTGCTGCCCGACCATGACGTCTACATCACCGACTGGCACAACGCGCGCGAGGTGCCGCGGGAAGCCGGCCGCTTCGGCTTCGACGAATATGTCGATCATGTCATCCGCTTTCTGGAGGAACTGGGGCCGGGCGCGCATATCGTTTCGGTCTGCCAGCCTTGCGCTCATGCCTTCGCCGCCGTCGCCGTGATGGCGCAGACGAACCATCCGGCGGCGCCCGCCAGCATGACGCTGATGGCGGGGCCCATCGACACGCGCATCAATCCGACCAAGGTCAACGAGCTTGCGACGACGCATTCCATCGAATGGTTCGAGCGCAATCTGATTTCCCGCGTGCCCTACGGCTTTGCCGGCGCGGGGCGCAAGGTCTATCCGGGCTTCGTGCAGCTCACCGCCTTCATGAGCATGAACCCCGGACGGCACGTCAACACGCATGTCGATCTTTTCGGCCATCTTGCGACCGGCGACATCGAGAAGGCGCAGACGACGAAAACCTTCTACGACGAGTATTTCGCCGTGCTCGATCTCACTGCCGAGTTTTATCTCGAGACCGTCAATCTCGTCTTCCAGAAGCATGTGCTGCCGCGCGGCAAGCTGACCTGGCACGGCGAGAAGGTGGAGCCGGCGGCAATCCGCAAGACCGCCCTTCTCACCGTCGAGGGCGAGAAGGACGACATTTGCGCGGTCGGGCAGACGCTCGCCGCACAGGACCTCTGCACCGGCATCAGGCCCTATATGAAGCGCCACCACCTGCAGGCGGGCGTCGGGCACTACGGCGTCTTCTCCGGCTCGCGCTGGGCGGGGCAGATCTACCCCATCGTCCGCAACATGATCCTGGCGAACGACTGATCCTTCGCCCCTGCCGGATCGCCGTTTTCCGCCGGTTTTAGCCCTCCTCCCGGCCTTTCCCTCGGCCCATGTGGCTAAAAGTATCATTTTGGGATAAGGTCGATTTACCTGAAGTTAACCATGCTGGACGGATGAGGCGCGACCGCCTTACGCGCCCATATGGATTGGGAGCGACATGAACGTCATTGCGATGCGCGTTGAACAGGCCAGCTCTCCCGCCACCCCGACGGCAGCGGAAATCGCGCGGCGTTTCGTCAAGACCGGCATCGACTGGACGGTCATCGCCTGGACGGCTTTCGGCCTTTCGGTGCTCGCGCTTTCGACATGGGCCGGATGGACGGGCCTGACCCCCTTGTGGCTGAGTTTCGTCCTCAACGCCTATTTCATGTTCTTCATTTTCGCGACCATGCACGAGGCTTCGCACGGCAATATCGGCCACGGACGATCCGCGTGGCTGAATTCGGCGCTCGGCTGGCTCTGCGGCTGCATCAATCTCGTCCCCTATCGCGGCTGGGGCGACCTGCATGCCTGGCACCACTCG
>DASVNC010000235.1:0-18249 GCA_036384055.1 Parvibaculum sp. | reverse complement strand
GTCGCGCGCAAGAACGACGTTTTTCTAAGCGGGCTCGGCAGTCTCGAGGACAATGCGACGATCGCCTTCGCGCAGAAGGCCGGCGTCGGGCAGATGTTCCGCAGCATCGTTGCGATGAACGAGCCCGATCACATGAAATACCGGATGCTGACGCAAACCTGGTTTCAGCCTAAAAATCTGAAGCCGCTGGAAGAGAACATTCGCGCCCTCGCGCGCCGTCATGTCGAGCGGCTGGTTGCGGCCGGCGGCGAATGCGATTTTGTCAAGGAGGTCGCCGTTCACTATCCGCTCCTCGTCGTGATGTCGATCCTCGGTGTGCCCGAAGAGGATGAGCCGATGATGCTGCGCCTGACGCAGCAGTACTTCGGCAACAACGACGAAGACCTCAACCTGCAGCATGAAAAGCCGACGCCCGAACAGGCGGCGGCCATGCTTCGTGAAGTGGTGGGCGAGGCGAATGCCTATTTCAGGAAGATTTCGGACGACCGCCGCCGAAGCCCGAAAGACGATCTTGTTTCGGTCATCGCCAACAGCGTGATCGACGGCCGGCCGATCAGCGATCTCGACGCGATGGGTTATTACATCACCGCCGCCTTTGCCGGCCATGACACGACCTCCTCATCGACGGCAGGCGGCGTTTGGGCTCTTTGCGAACATCCCGATCAACTCGCCAAGGCGAAAGCGGATCCGTCGCTTATTCCGGCATTGGTCGAGGAGGCCATCCGTTGGACGACGCCGATCCATCAGTTCGTGCGCATGGCCGCCGCCGACCAGGAGGTGCGCGGCCAGACGGTGCGTGCGGGCGACTGGGTTGTCCTTTGCTTTCCCTCTGGAAACCGCGACGAAGAGGTTTTCAGCGAGCCGTTCAGCTTCCGCATCGATCGTCCGTCTAACCGGCACATCTCCTTCGGCTACGGCGCGCATATGTGTCTCGGCATGCATCTGGCGCGCATGGAAATGCGCATATTTTTCGAAGAGCTTCTGCCGCGCCTTAAATCCCTTGAGCTCGCCGGCCAACCACGCCGCACCGTCACAAATTTCGTCGGCGGACCGAAATACGTTCCTATCCGTTATGAGCTCGTTTCGTAAACGCGGCGGCGGACGTCGCCTTTCATCGTTGGCTTGACCACATAAAAGCGCGAAAGGTCGGCGAGCGGGCGAGGCTTTTCAACCTCAACACGCAAGCCGACCTCGACGCCTTCAAAAGAGACAGCGCGGCGAAAGCGCCTCAGAGCGAGTAGTCGAACTCGACCCAGAGCTTGTCGGTATCCGTGGCGAATTTGTCCGCGGTGTAGTGGGCATATTTGGTGATGAAGGTGAGATCCGGTCGCGGCTTCATCGTCATCTGCGCGTCCCATTCGTGCCCGTAGTCGAGCGAATGTATGTCGCTGTCGAACTGATGGTAGACGGCGGCGAGCTTGACCGGTCCGACGATGTCGAACTTGCCGAGCGCGTAGCCGACGGTGCCGTTCAGGTCGCGCACGCCGTTGGCGGGTGTCGTCAGGAATTTGTCGGCCCAGCCCTGAAATTTGTGCCCGGTCGCAAGCGGCGTCTGGAAGCTCGTATTGGGAGCGCCGCTGTCGGCTCCAAGCACCTCATAGGCGCCGGTCAGTGAAAGTTTTTGAAACGTAAGCGTCGCATCGCCGAGCCAGTAATCGGCGTCATAGCTCGTCGGATTGTTCTTCCAGTCGGACTGGCGCGCATAGCTTGCGTCGAAGGCGAGCGCGAGATCTGCGCCGAGCGGATATTTGCCTTCGGCGTGAACACCGAAAGTCTTGCTCGAAAACTGGCGGCGTCCGAACTGATCCTGATCGATCATATAGGCGAAGCCTTCGATCGTGACCGTGTCCACATCCGCACTCACCGTCGCAAAGATATTGTCGCCGGGGATCGACTGGATGGCGCTTGCCTCGCCGAAAATCGTCCGGTCCGCCCATGCATAGGTCACATCGACGGCGAGAGGCCCAAGCGCCGCGCTCTCGACGCGCACGGCGTCGAACGTCTGCTCGTTCTGCCTCCAGCCGACGCTGCCGACGAAACGCTGATCGTCAATATTGATGAGCTGTCGGCCCGCCGTCACCGAAGTCTTGTCGATGCCGGTATATTGCACCTGCAAACGGTTGAGTTCGGCGTTGCGCGGATCGGCGACCAGCGGATATTGCGTCTTGCCGTTGGTCGAGCTGTTGTAATGCTCAAGCAGAGGCTGCGTGCCTTCGAATTCTCCCAAAACCGAGAAATCGCCCATCGTAGCCTCGAGCCCGGCACGCAGGCGCGCCGTGATCGCATTGGCTTCGTCGGCAATGCCGCTCTGGTCGACATTTTCATAGCGCAGCCGCAGATCGGCGATAGGTTTCCACTTCACGTCATCCGCATGCGCCGCCGTTGTCGCTCCGGAGGCCAGGAATATGAGTGGTACGGAACGCAAGGCGAGACCGCCTTGCCGCCGGAGAGAACTGGATATAGACATTCGAAAGCCCCCGTAGCTATTGCACAAGCACCATCATCGGCCGCCGTCGCGGCAGCCTTCCGTAGACTGAATATTGTTTCAGGCGCAAAAAAACCGCCTCGAACGGCAGCCTTAAAGGACCGGTTCGGGCGGCGTCATTGCCTGCCGACGGCGGGCCCCGCCAGTGGGGCCTTTCGTCTATGTCGTTCCGGAAGTCTCCTTCCGAACGTCATCAGGCTGACATTAAAATGAAACGCGCTCAAGAAATATTTTCGCGGTGCAGCATTTTTATGAATATTGCTGCATCTGCTCATTGAGGTAATCCATCGCGCGGTCGGGGTCGAAGGCGCGTCCGTCGAAGAAGCTGTCCGGACCGAGAATAAGACGTCCTCCCACCGACGCGGCGCCCGTCGGCGTCTGTATGGCGCCTTCGACCTTGGCGCTGGCGCCCGGAAGGATTGCGTCGGTGCCCTTGAGGGCCGAGCGATAAATATCCGGACGGAAAACGCTCGCGGCGTTTTCAAAGCCGCGCGGATCGAGCGTGGCGTGGTCCCAGCGGACCATCTGCGAATAAAGCCACATTGCCTGACTGCGCCAGGGGAAGTTCGCCGCCTCCTGATGGAGGATGAGGAAATCTCCGACCGGCGTTTCCGGAGCGCCTGGCGCGAGAACCAGACGATTGCGGAGCGCGCGGGCGATGAGTTCCTTCGGTTGGTCGATATAGGCGGGCTGCGCAAGGATCGCCGCGACATCGTCGATATGCGAATGGTCCTCGATCAAGCGTCCCGCCTCGTGCAGCGCCCGCAGAAGCGCCTCGACTTCGGCGCGGCGCGCATCGAGCAGCGCGGTTCGGAAAGCGAGCAGTTTCTCGACGCCGCGGCTCCATATCTGGCTTGTCGAGGCGATGATGACGCCGCCGGCCCGCTCCACCGCGACGCTGCTCCAGGGTTCGCCGACGCAGGAAAGATCGATCTCGCCATGCGCGAGCGCCGCCGCGATGAAAGGCGGCGGCACGATGATGATCTCGACATCGCGGTCGGGGTCGCAGCCGCAGGCGGCGAGCCAGTAGCGCAGCATGTAGTTGTGGCTCGAATAGCGGTGGACGACGGCGACGCGGAGCTTGCGGCCTTGGGCCGCAAAGGTCTTCGCCGCTTCCGCCACAAGGCGCCCCATGCCCATGATGTCGCCGAACTTCACGCCGCTTTCGGCGATCAGGGTTGAAACACGGGCGCTTGCGGCGATGGCGTTGCCGTTGAGGCCGAGCATGAAGGGCGCGGCGAGCGGCATCGTCACCTCGCCGAGCCCCATCGAGGTGGCAAGCGCGAGCGGCGCGAGCAGATGCGCGGCATCCGTCTGACCATAGATCAGCCGGTCGCGAACGGTCGCCCAGCTCGGATCGCGCACCATCTCGATCGAAAGGCCGAGCTTCTGCGCGAAGCCCGCTTCATGCGCGATAATCGGCAAGGCAGCATCGACAAGCGGGAGAAAGCCGATCTTGAAACTCGCCATCATTTGTCTCCCAGCAGCGATTCGATACTCACCAGCGCCTCCGCCACATCCGCGATGCGGCGTCCGCTGTCCATTGCCTGTTTTCGCAGCAGGGCATAAGCGGTGGGTTCGTCGATGTTTCGCCGCTTCATCAGCAGCATCTTGGCCTTGTCCACGACCTTGCGTTCGGCAAGCGCGGACTTCGCCTCGGCAAGTTCGCCCTGCAGCCGCGCGAAGGCATGAAAGCGGCGCACGGCGAGCTCGAGAATGGGCTTGATGCGGTCCTTCCGCAGGCCGTCGACGATATAGGCGGAGATGCCCGCATCCACTGCTTCCGAGATCGCGCGTTCGTCAGATTGATCGACGAACATCGCGATGGGACGCGCCAACGAACGCGACAGCGCGAAACTTTCCTCAAGCATGTCGCGGCGCGGATTTTCGAGATTGATCAGGATGACGTCGGGCGCCAGCGCCGCCAGACGCGCGACGAGATTGGTCCGCTCGACGAGCAAATGCACATCCGTGAGCCCGGCCTCGCGCAGGCCCTCGGCGATCACCTCGGCACGTGCTGCGCTTTCATCGACGACGGCGATCTTCAGTTTTGCCTCCAGGCTCGAAAACAGCCCGAACCTATCCGGCTTTCGCAGCCTGTCAAATTTCCTGTGCGCTGCACAATTTTTAGTCCGCGACGCCTAGAGATTGAGCGATGTGTGACCCAACCGGATTGCGATAGCCCGGCCCGCTCCGCTCCAACGGCTTGAAGCAGCGCCGTTTTCCGAAGGGGAAGGCGCGTGGCATGTTTTCTGCTACGCCTGCGCCAAGGCCCGCGGACGGGCCCGGCATAGATCAAGCGCGTCCAATGAAGGACGTGCCCCATAGGCAAAGCCGCCGAACTGGAATTGCGACCACGAAACTGTGGGCGCGGTGTCAGTCGGGCGGCTTTTTTGTTTTCAACCCGCGTCCCTTGCAGGCGCGGACATTGCAGGTGCCCAGCGCCTGCCGAACCGGAGAAAGCGATGGACGAAAGCGAAAAGCGCGGTCACCTGGCGATGCGACGCCGCAGCATGCTGCTCGGCACGGCCGCCACTTTGCTGGCCTTGAGCGCCGGGCTGCCGCTCGCGCGTCCGGCGCGCGCGGCGATGCTTCGTCCCGAGAAGGAGCAGCTGAAACTCGGTTTCATCAAGCTCACCGACATGGCGCCGCTCGCTATCGCTTACGAGAAAGGGTTCTTTGAAGACGAAGGGCTCTATGTGACGCTCGAAGCGCAGGCCAACTGGAAGGTCTTGCTCGACCGCGTGATCACGGGCGAACTTGACGGCGCGCACATGCTCGCGGGCCAGCCGCTCGCCGCAACCATCGGCTTCGGCACCAAGGCCCATATAGTCACGCCGTTCTCGATGGATCTGAACGGCAACGGCATCACCGTTTCGAACGCCGTCTGGGCCGCGATGAAGCCACATCTGAAAATGGGCGCCGACGGCAAGCCTGTCCACCCGATTTCCGCCGCCGCGCTGAAACCCGTCGTCCAGAGCTACAAGGCGGACGGCAAGCCCTTCAACATGGGCATGGTCTTCCCCGTTTCGACGCATAATTATTATCTGCGCTACTGGCTCGCGGCGGGCGGCCTTAATCCGGGCCTCTATTCCGCGACGGACACGTCCGGCCAGATCGGCGCCGACGTGCTGCTCTCGGTGACGCCGCCGCCGCAAATGCCGGCGACGCTCGAGGCAGGCACCATCGAAGGCTATTGCGTCGGCGAACCCTGGAACCAGGCCGCCGTCTTCAAGGGCATCGGCGTGCCGGTCATCACCGACTATGAAATCTGGAAGAACAACCCGGAAAAGGTTTTCGGCATCACCGCCGACTTTGCCGACAAGAACCCGAACACCACCATCGCGCTCACCAAGGCCTTGATCCGCGCCGCGGAATGGCTCGACGCGAATAATGGCGCCAACCGCGCCGAGGCCGTGCAGATTCTCTCTAGGCCCAATTACGTCGGCGCCGACGCGAAGGTGATCGCGAATTCCATGACGGGCACCTTCGAATACGAGAAGGGCGACAAGCGCGCCATCCCGGATTTCAACGTCTTCTTCCGCTACTACGCGACCTATCCCTTTTACTCCGACGCGATCTGGTTCCTGACGCAGATGCGCCGCTGGGGGCAGATCGCCGAAGGCAAGAGCGACGCCTGGTACGCCGACACGGCGAAGTCGGTCTATCGCCCGGACATCTATCTCAAGGCGGCCTCGGCGTTGGTCGAGGACAAAAAGGCGTCGAAGGCCGATTTCCCCTGGCAGACCGACGGCTACAAGGCGCCGACCTCCGACTACATCGACGGTATCGCTTACGACGGCCGCAAGCCCAACGCCTATATCGACAGCCTGAGCCTCGGCCTGAAGAAGAACCAGAAGGTCGCCGGCACCAAGATTACCTCGAACTGATACCGGCGCCCGCCGCTTCCAGGCGGCGGGCGCACCACCTCAAGTCGCGTTGAAGGAAACCGCATGACGATTGCAACAGGGATCGACGAAGGCAAAGGGATGAAAATGTCCGACCGCCGAGCCCGGCTCTCCAACGCGCTCGGCAAATATGAGCGCGGTCTCGGCGTCTTCGGTCTCGCCTGGCTCGTGCCGCTGGCAAGGATCATGCTCGGCGACGATCCGCGCGAGCAGTTTCTCGCCTTGCGCGACGGGTTGCTGATCCCGCTGGTCGGCATCGGCGTTTTCCTTCTCGCCTGGGGTCTTCTCGCACCCCAGGTGAAGACCTCGCTCGGCGCCATTCCCGGCCCCGTTCAGGTCTGGCAGCAGGGCGAGAGCCTCTGGGCCGGATATCAGGCCGAGAAGCAGAGGGAAGCCGACTTCTACGCGCGTCAGGACCAGCGCAATGCCGAGCTTGTCGCGAGCGGCGAAAGCGACATGGTGCGGCACCGCAACTATACGGGGCAGCCGACCTATATCGACCAGATTCTGACATCGCTGAGGACAGTCGGTCTCGGCTTCCTGATCGCAACGCTCATCGCCGTGCCGCTCGGCATCGGCTGCGGCTTGAGCCCGGCTTTCAACGGCGCGCTCAATCCCCTTGTCCAGCTTTTCAAACCTGTGTCGCCGCTTGCCTGGCTTCCCATCGTCACCATGATCGTCTCGGCCGTTTACACCGATGCGACGGACGCCATGCCGAAATCGCTGGTGATCTCCGCCGTCACCGTGACGCTCTGCTCACTCTGGCCGACGCTCATCAACACCGCGCTCGGCGTCGCCTCAATCGACAAGGATCTGATGAATGTCGGCAAGGTCCTCCAGCTTTCGACCTTCACGACCATCCGCAAGCTCGTGTTCCCTTCGGCGCTGCCGCTGATCTTCACCGGCCTGCGCCTTTCGCTCGGCGTCGGCTGGATGGTCCTGATCGCCGCCGAAATGCTCGCCCAGAATCCGGGCCTCGGAAAATTCGTCTGGGACGAATTCCAGAACGGTTCGTCGGACTCGCTCGCCCGCATCATGGTGGCGGTGCTCACCATCGGCATTATCGGTTTCGCGCTCGACCGCATCATGTATGCGCTGCAGTCAGCCATGACCTTTCAGGCGAACCGCTAGGACGGAATGATGGGTATCCTCGAGGTCAAATCGCTCACGAAGTCCTACGGCGCCGGCGCCACGCGCTCCCCGGTTCTCGCCGACATCAATCTCGATGTCGCCGAGGGCGAGTTCATCGCCATCGTCGGATTTTCGGGCTCGGGCAAGACGACGCTGATCTCGGCGCTCGCCGGATTGATTGCGCCCGATAGCGGCGAAATCCTCTTCCGCGGCGAGCCGATTGAAGGGCCGGGGCCGGAACGCGGCGTCGTCTTCCAGTCCTATTCGCTGATGCCCTGGCTCACCGTCAGGGGCAACATCGCGCTCGCTGTCGATAGCGTCTTCAAGAAGAAGTCGCGGGCGGAGCGCACCCGCATCGTTTCGCATTACATCGGAATGGTCGGCCTCGCTCATGCGGCGGATCGGAAACCCGCCGAACTGTCGGGCGGCATGCGCCAGCGCGTCGCCGTGGCGCGGGCGCTCGCCATGAAGCCCGATGTCCTGCTGCTCGACGAACCGCTCTCGGCGCTCGATGCGCTGACGCGGGCGAAACTTCAGGACGAGTTCGCTGAAATTTCGCAGACGGAAAAGAAGACCATCCTCCTCATCACCAACGACGTCGATGAGGCGATCCTTCTGGCTGACCGCATTATTCCGTTGAAACCCGGCCCCAACGCCACGCTCGGGCCGGACTTCAAGGTCGATCTGCCTAGGCCGCGCAACCGCAGCGGCATGAACCACGATCCGGAGTTCATCCGCCTCCGCGCCGCCGTCACCAAATATCTGATGGACGCAGGCGCCTCGCGCGGCGTCGAGATGCCAGCAAGCCTCCAGCTTCCCGATGTGCTCCCCATCACCCAGATGCCGCGCCTGCCCGCTGCCTATGAAAAGGCGGCGCAGTCACCGATCTCCAAGGGATATGTCGAGTTCTCGGGCGTCGTGAAAACCTATCCGACGCCGAAGGGGCCGCTCACCGTCGTCGACGGCTTCGACCTCAAGATGCGGAAAGGCGAATTCGTCTCGCTGATCGGCCATTCGGGCTGCGGAAAATCGACCGTCCTGTCGATGATCGCCGGTCTCAATTCCGTATCGGCGGGCGGCATCATTCTCGATGGCGCGGAAGTCTCGGGCGCGGGGCCTGACAGGGCCGTGGTCTTTCAGGCGCCGTCCCTCATGCCCTGGCTCACGGCGCGGGAGAATGTCGCGCTCGGCGTCGATCGGGTCTATCCCTCGGCGGCGCCCTCCGAACGCAAGGACATTGTCGAATATTATCTCCATCGCGTCGGTCTGGGCGATGCGATGCACCGCCGCGCCGCCGACCTCTCCAACGGCATGAAGCAGCGCGTCGGCATCGCTCGCGCCTTCGCGCTGTCGCCGAAACTTCTCCTCCTCGATGAGCCCTTCGGGATGCTCGACTCGCTGACGCGCTGGGAGCTTCAGGACGTGCTCATGGATGTCTGGGCGCGCACGGAAGTGACGGCGATCTGCGTGACCCATGACGTCGACGAGGCGATCCTGCTTGCCGACCGCGTGGTGATGATGAGCAACGGCCCGATGGCGAAGATCGGCAACATCATGCATGTCGATCTGCCGCGCCCCCGCTCGCGCAAGAGCCTGCTCGCGCATCCCCACTACTACGCCTATCGCGAGGAATTGCTCGAATTCCTGGAAGCCTATGAGGGCGGCGCCAACCCGTCGGCCGAACGGCTCGAAGCCATCACGCAGAAACGGGTCGCCCACAAGGCGGCCGCAAACAACACGGAAGCCGCGGAGTGAGCGCATGACCGAGAAGCTGGTGATCATCGGAAACGGAATGGCGCCGGGGCGAATGCTCGAACGCCTTTTCGACCTGGCGCCCGGGCGCTTCGACGTGACGATTTTCAACGCCGAGAGCCGGGTCAATTACGACCGTATTCTTCTCTCCCCGGTGCTTTCGGGCGAAAAGTCCTTCGAGGAAATCATCATTCACGGCGACGGCTGGTATATCGAGCGCGGCATCACGCTCTATAAAAGCCACAAGATCGTCGAGATCGACCGCAAGAAGCGCATGGTCCTCTCCGAGCATGGCGAGGACGCGCCCTACGACACGCTCGTCATCGCCACGGGCTCGCTCCCCATCGTGCTCCCGGTGCCGGGACACAATCTCGCGGGCGTGCTCACCTATCGCGATCTTGACGACGTCAATGCGATGATCCTCGCGGCGAAGTCGCGGGGCCGCGCCGTCGTTATCGGCGGCGGCCTTCTCGGACTCGAGGCGGCAGCGGGCCTCCAGATGCAGGGCATGGACGTAACCGTGCTCCATCTGATGCCGACCTTGATGGAACGTCAGCTCGACGCATCCGCCGGCTACCTCCTCAAGAGGGCGCTTGAGGATCGCGGCATCAAGGTCATCACCGGGGCGAACACCAAGGAGATCGCCGGCAAGAGCAGGGTCGAAGCCGTGCATCTCGACGACGGCACGGTCATCCCGGCCGATCTCGTCGTCATGGCGGTCGGCATCCGGCCAAACGGCGCGCTTGCGAAAGAAGCGGGACTCGATGTCAATCGCGGCATCCTCGTCAACGACCGGATGCAGACAAGCGATCCGGACATCTATGCGCTCGGCGAATGCGTCGAGGTCGGCGGCGCCTGCTACGGCCTCGTCGCGCCGCTCTATCAGATGGCGGGCATAGCGGCGGCGCATCTCGCCGGCGACATGGACGCACATTTCACGCCGCCCCAGACCGCAACGCGGCTGAAGGTCACCGGCATCGATCTTTACTCGGCGGGCGATTTTTCCGACGGCGACGACCGCGAGGAGATCGTCCTGCGTGACGCGGCAGCGGGCGTCTACAAGCGGCTCGTGCTGAAAGAGAACCGCATTGTCGGCGCGGTCCTTTATGGCGAGGCGGCGGACGGCCCCTGGTTCTTCGACATGCTGAAGAACGAAACCGACATCGCCGGGATGCGGGAAACCCTGATCTTCGGTCAGGCCTATCAGGGCGGAACCGCCCTGAACCCTATGGCGGCCGTTGCAGCCTTGCCGGATGAGGCGGAGATCTGCGGATGCAACGGCGTGTGCAAGGGAAAGATCACCGGCGCCATCGCGGAGAAAGGACTGACGACCCTCGACGCCGTTCGCGCGCATACGAAAGCATCCGCGTCCTGCGGAAGCTGCACCGGCCTCGTCGAACAACTCCTCAGCCTTTCGCTCGGCGAGGCTTATAACCCCGCCGCCGTGCAGCCCATGTGCCCCTGCACCGATCTCGGGCATGACGATGTGCGCCGCCTTATCGTGGCCAAGAAGCTCAAGACCATTCCGGCGGTCATGCAGGAACTGGAATGGAAGACCTCCTGCGGCTGCGCGAAATGCCGGCCCGCGCTCAACTATTATCTCGTCTGCGGCTGGCCGGACGAATATGCCGACGACTATCAGTCGCGCTTCATCAACGAGCGCGTCCACGCCAACATCCAGAAGGACGGCACTTATTCCGTCGTGCCGCGCATGTGGGGCGGCGTGACGAGCGCGAACGAGCTCCGCGCCATCGCCGATGTGGTCGACAAGTTCCGCATTCCGACGGTGAAGGTCACGGGCGGCCAGCGCATCGACATGCTGGGCGTGAGGAAGGAAGACCTGCCCGCCGTCTGGGCCGATCTCGGCAAGGCGGGCTTCGTCTCCGGCCAAGCCTATGCCAAGGGCCTGAGAACGGTGAAAACCTGCGTCGGTACGGACTGGTGCCGCTTCGGCACGCAGGATTCGACCGGCCTCGGCATCCGCATCGAGAAATTCATGTGGGGCTCGTGGACGCCCGCCAAGGTGAAGATGGCGGTGTCCGGCTGTCCGCGCAATTGCGCCGAGGCGACCTGCAAGGATGTCGGCGTCGTTTGCGTCGATTCCGGCTACGACATTCATTTCGCGGGCGCCGCCGGTCTCGACATCAAGGGAACGGAAATTCTCGGCCATGTTGAAACCGAGGACGAGGCACTCGAACATGTCGTGGCGCTGGTGCAGATGTATCGCGAGCAGGCGCGCTATCTCGAACGCATCTACAAATGGGCAAATCGCGTCGGCGTCGAGGAAATCCGCCGCCAGATCATGGGGGACGCCGAAAAGCGCGGCGCCTATTTCGCGCGCTTCGTCTTCTCGCAGTCCTTCGCCCAGGTCGATCCGTGGTCGGAGCGTGCGTCCGGCAAGGACAAGCATGAGTTCAAACCGATGGCGACGCTGTCGCTGAAGGCTGCGGAGTAAGCGCGATGCAAGGATGGACCGAAATCGGCGATATCGACGACATTCCCCGGCGCGGCGCGCGCTGCGTGATGACGCCTCTGGGCAGGATCGGTGTCTTCCGCACGCAGGACGACAGGGTGTTCGCCGTCGAGGACCGATGCCCGCACAAGGCAGGGCCTCTGGCCCAGGGCATCGTTCACGGCGCCTCGGTCACATGTCCGCTGCACAACTGGGTGATTTCGCTTGAGACGGGAGAGGCGCAAGGCGCCGACGAGGGAAAAGTGAGGACGTTCCCGATCAAGCGTGAGGGAACGCGGATTTTCATGGACGCATCGGCCATGTCAATCGTCGGGGAGGAAGAGCGAGCGTGACGTCGCACCATCCGTGAGCGGCGAATTTCATCTTCTTGCACATCAGGAGACCGAAAATGTCATATGTTCTTCCAACGGATTTTGTGACCAGGATGATAGACGCCGGCGAGGCGAAGATATTCATGTCGACGCGGGACACGCTGATTCGCGCCTTCATGGCTGGGGCCATTCTCGCGCTCGCAGCCGCCTTCGCCGTGACGATCAACGTGCAGACGGGCGAGCCGCTCGCGGGCGCCGTTCTCTTTCCGGTCGGCTTCTGCCTTCTCTATCTGATGGGCTTCGATCTTCTGACGGGCGTCTTCACGCTTGTCCCGCTCGCTCTCATCGACAAGCGGCCCGGCGTCACCTGGCAGGGCGTCGCGCGTAATTGGGGCCTCGTCTTCACCGGCAACTTTGCCGGCGCGCTCGTCGTCGCGCTGATGATGGCGATCATCTTCACCTTCTGCTTCACCGCCGATCCGAATATCGTCGGGCAGAAAATCGGCGCCATCGGCGAGAGCCGCACGCTCGGCTATGCGGCGCATGGCGCTGGCGGCATGTTCACGCTCTTTATTCGCGGCATTCTCTGCAACTGGATGGTCTCGACCGGCGTCGTCGCGGCGATGATGTCGACCTCCGTCGAGGGCAAGGTGATCGGCATGTGGATGCCGATCATGCTCTTCTTCTATATGGGCTTCGAGCATTCCGTCGTGAACATGTTCCTCTTTCCTTCGGGGCTCATGCTCCATGCCAAATTTTCGATCATGGATTATTTCATCTGGAACGAGATACCGACGGTCGTCGGCAATCTCGTGGGCGGCATCGCTTTTGTCGGCCTGACGCTTTACTCCACCCATGCCCGGACCGCCCCGGCACGGGCTATTTCGCGTCCGGTTTCCGCGACGCGCGCGGCGGCGGAGTAGCCCATGACGAGCCGGGGCGATTTCAGCGATGCGGCCTGTTTCTCGGTTGAGAGACAGATCGCGGAGGGTCGGCCCGGCTCATGACGACGACGGACAGTTGCGCGATCAAAACCACCTGCCCCTATTGCGGCGTGGGCTGCGGTGTCATCGCCTCGATGGACGGCGCGGGGAATGTTTCGGTACGCGGCGATCCCGATCATCCTGCGAATTTCGGCAGGCTCTGCTCGAAAGGATCGTCGCTCGCCGAAACGGTCGGGCTCGACGGCCGTCTGCTTCATCCGGAAATCGACGGCAGGCCGGTCTCATGGGACAGCGCACTCGACCTCGTCGCTGAAAAGTTCAGCGCCGCGATCGCCGAACATGGGCCGGATTCAGTCGCCTTCTACGTCTCCGGCCAGATGCTGACCGAGGATTACTACGTCGCCAACAAGCTGATGAAAGGCTTCATCGGCTCGGCCAATATCGACACCAATTCCCGCCTCTGCATGGCGTCGAGCGTTGCCGGGCACCGGCGGGCCTTTGGCGCCGATGTCGTGCCGGGCAATTATGAGGATCTCGAACTCGCCGATCTCATCGTGCTGGTCGGCTCGAACCTTGCCTGGTGCCATCCGGTTCTCTTCCAGCGGATCGCCGCCGCGAAGGCCGCGCGACCGGAGATGAAGATTGTGCTCATCGATCCCAGGCGGACGATGAGTGCCGAGCTTTGCGACCTCCATCTCGGCGTGAAGGCCGATGGCGATGTCGCGCTTTTCAGCGGCCTGCTCGCCCACCTCGCCGATCAGGGAATGCTCGATGAAGACTATATCGGGCGCTACACGGGCGGCTTCGACGAGGCGCTCGCCGCCGCCCGCGCCTATTCGCCTTCGGAACTCGCCGGCGTCACCGGCCTCACGCCCTTCGAGATCGGGCGCTTCTACCGGCTCTTTGCCGCGAGCGAACGTGTCGTCACGATCTACAGCCAGGGCGTCAACCAGTCGGAAAGCGGCACCGACAAGGTGAACGCCATCATCAATTGCCATCTCGCGACGGGGCGGATCGGCAAGCCTGGATGCGGTCCCTTCTCCGTCACCGGCCAGCCCAATGCGATGGGCGGCCGTGAGGTCGGCGGCCTCGCGAACATGCTCGCCGCCCACATGGAAATCGAGGACGCGGGCGACCGCGATACGGTGAGGCGGTTCTGGAACGCCCCGGTCATCGCCGAAAAGGCGGGACTGAAAGCTGTCGATCTTTTCCGTGCCGTCGGCGAAGGCCGGATCAAGGCGCTCTGGATCATGGCGACGAACCCTGTCGCTTCCATGCCGGATGCCGACGCGGTGAAGGCGGCGCTTGCGGCCTGTCCGTTCGTCGTCGTCTCCGACATCTCCGCCGAGACGGATACGATGGCGCTTGCCCGGGTCAAGCTCCCGGCAACCGGATGGGGCGAGAAGGACGGCACGGTGACGAATTCCGAGCGCCGCATTTCCCGTCAGCGTCCCTTCCTGCCGCTTGTCGGCGGCATGAAGCCCGATTGGTGGATCGTCAGCGAGGTCGCCCGCCGCATGGGCTTTGCGGAAGCCTTTTCCTATGCGGGGCCGTCGGAAATTTTCGCCGAATATGCCGGTCTCACCGGCTTTGAGAACCAGGGACGCCGCGCCCTCGACATCGGCGCCTACGCCACGGTCGACAGGCAAAGCTATGACGCGATGGCGCCGTTCCAATGGCCGCGCCCGGCCGGGATGCCGGGCGATCCTTCGCGTTTCTTCGGCGAGGGCGGTTTCTTCACAGCGGATGGCAAGGGACACTTCGTGCCGACCCCGCCGCCGGGCGCCGGCGCGCCGCCGCACGAAGGCGCTTTTGTGCTCAATACCGGCCGGATTCGCGATCAGTGGCACACCATGACGCGGACGGGTAAGAGCGCCAGGCTTTCCGCGCATATGGCAGAGCCCTTTGTCGAGCTCAACCCGTCTGACGCCGCGCGCCTCGGCATCGGCGATGCGGACATCGTCGAAGTCTCGAATACACGCGCGCGCATTCTCGTCCGCGCCCTCATCACCGAGCGCCAGCGGCCGGGCGCGGTCTTCGTCCCCATGCATTGGACGGATGAATTCGCGAGTGCCGCCCGCGTCGATGCGCTGGTCGCACCCGTCACCGATCCGATTTCCGGCCAGCCGGCGCTCAAATCGTCACGCGCCGATCTGCGCCGCTTCGCCGCCGCGCAATATGGCTTCGCCGTCATGCGCCGGAAGCCCGCGACGATCGACGCGGACTATTGGGCGCGCGCCGCTTGCGACGGCGGCTGGCGCGTCGAAATGGCCTTTGTCGATGAGCTGGCCGATCCCGTCGCCGCCGCCAAAGCCCTGATGGGTGCGGAAGGCGAGATCGACATGCTGGCCTACCAGGACCGTGAACGCGGCGATTGCCGCCTCGCCTTTTTCGAAGGCGGCAGGCTCGTGGGCGCATTCTTCCTCTCGCGCGTGCCGGTCGCCGTCTCGCGGTCCTGGGCGGTGGCGCAGCTTCAGTCCTCTCATGACAGCGCGCGCGACCGCTTCCGTGTCGCCGCGGGCCGCGCCGGCGCCGACATGCCGGATGCGGGCGCGCTCGTCTGCGCCTGTTTCTCCGTCGGCGTCAACCAGATCGCCGCGGCGGCTGCGAGCGGCGAATGCCGCGACGTCGATGCCGTCGGAAGATTGCTCAAGGCTGGCACGAACTGCGGCTCCTGCCGCTCCGAAATCAAGGGGATCATCGATGCGCATAGTGTCGTCGCAGCCGAATAATCGCCGCCGCACGCCCCACGGCGTCATGGGCCGGGTCACGCTGGTCGGCGCGGGGCCCGGCGATTCGGAGCTTCTGACGCTCAAGGCCCTGCGCGCGCTTCAGGCCGCCGATGTCATCCTTTTCGACGACCTCGTGTCCGACGATATTCTCGATCTCGCCCGCAAGGAGACGAAGCGCATGCTTGTCGGCAAGCGCGGCGGCCGGACGAGTTGCAAGCAGGACGACATCAACGCGGCAATGATCGCGCTCGCACGGGCAGGCAAGCATGTCGTCCGGCTCAAATCCGGCGATCCGATGATCTTCGGCCGCGCTGGCGAGGAGATTGCGGCGCTTGAGGCGCAAGGTATTCCGGTTGAGATCGTGCCGGGCATCACCTCGGCGCTTGCTATGGCATCGGCGCTTGGCGTGTCGCTGACGCATCGCGACCACGCGCAAACCGTCCGTTTCGTGACGGCGCACAATCGTAAGGGTGAGCTTCCCGAAGACATCGACTGGCGGGGCGCCGCGCATCCGCGAACCACGACGATCTTCTATATGGGCGGCCGCATGGCGTCGCGGCTTGCCGAACGGCTTCTCGCCGAAGGCGCGGCGGAAACGACGCCCGTGTCGGTTATCGCCTCGCTCACCCGGCCCGATGAGACGCGCTGGTCGGGCAGCTTGCGCGAGCTCGCGTCCGGCACGGCGCAGCTCGACCTGAACCGCCCGATCGTTATCGGTGTCGGCAAGGTTTTTGCCAAAGCGTGCGGACTGGCATCGGTTGTCATCGACCAGCGCGTCGCGGCTTCAGCGGAGGCGCAAGGAGGAAGGCGATGATGTTCAATTTCGAGTTCGACTTCGCGGGCAACCTCCAATGCATCCCGATGGTCGTGCGGTTCAATCTCGACCGCTGCGGTATCAAGTTGTCCATCGAGCAATGGAGCTGCTTTACGCATAAGGAGCGGGTTCGCCTCATCGAGCAACTTTGCGACGCGCATGAGGACGTTCTGGAATACCGTCATCTCCTCGCCCGGCTGATCCGCTTCCACACGGGCGAGGAGCCGGACGAAATCGCCATCGATGAGGCGCCCGAATGGAACGATTGTTCACGGGTGCCATTGAGATTGCAGGCCTATGCCGACGAAAAGGGCCTGCCCATGCCGAGCCTCGCCGCATGGGCAAGGCTCGAACCGCTGCAACGATTCACCCTCTACAAACTGACGCGGCCAGGACACAGGAACGAGAATTTCGTTCCCGCTTTCCATGAATTCAACCTGACGACCGGCCCATTGAGACGCGCCTCGCGAAGATAGATACGGCGGGAAGGCGCAACACCCTTGATCGCGGCCATCATTCTGGACATGTTTAGGCTCCGATTACGATCAGGGCCCATGAATTCGTCTCACATACTCTCAATCGCCCCCATGATGGACTGGACCGACCGGCATGACCGGTTCTTCCTGCGCCTCATCACGCGCCATGCGCTTCTTTATACGGAGATGGTGACGACCGGCGCGGTCATTCATGGTGACCGCCAGCACCTCCTCGGCTTCGACGCCTCGGAACATCCGGTGGCGATCCAGCTTGGCGGCTCCGAGCCCGCCGCGCTCGCCGAGGCCGCGCGCATCGCCGAAGATTTCGGTTACGACGAGATCAATCTCAATGTCGGCTGTCCGTCGGACCGGGTGCAGTCGGGCCGCTTCGGCGCCTGCCTCATGCGCGAGCCCGCGCTGGTCGCCGACTGCGTCGCGGCGATGAGGAAGGCCGTCGCGCTTCCCGTCACGGTGAAGTGCCGCATCGGCGTCGATGAGCAGGATCCCGATGTCGCCTTGCCGGCGCTGGCGCAAGCCGTGCGCGATGCGGGTTGCGAAACGCTGATCGTCCATGCCCGCAAGGCCTGGCTCGAAGGTCTGTCGCCGAAGGAAAACCGCGATATTCCTCCGCTCGAATATGAGCGCGCCTATGCCCTGAAGCAGGCGATGCCGGATATGGAAATCATCGTCAACGGCGGCATCCTGACGCTCGATGCGGCCGCCGCGCATCTCGCCCACGCCGACGGCGTCATGCTCGGCCGCGCCGCCTACCAGACGCCCTATGTGCTCGCCGATGTCGACCGGCGTTTCTATGGCGATGCGCGGCCGCCGCTATCGCGCCACGAAGTGCTGGACGCCTTCATGCCTTATGTCGAGCACGAGCTAGCAGCAGGCACGCATCTCCACGCGATGTCGCGCCACATCCTCGGCCTTTTTCAGGGCATGCCGGGCGCGCGCGCTTTCCGCCGCCACATCTCCGAGAATGCGCCGAAGCGCGACGCGGGCGCGGAGGTCATCCGCGATGCGATGGCGCTTGTGCCGCGCGAGGCCCTGGCCGTTCCGGCTTGAACCTGCGGCCATCCTTCGAGACGCATGGCTTCGCCATGCTCCTCAGGAAGAGGTTCATTCACATTTGATCCTCATCCTGAGGAGGCCGCACTAGCGGCCGTCTCGAAGGATGAAGGCACGGCCCTCAAATCTTCTGGTCGTATTCCCCAACTTCC
>DASVNC010000234.1:0-6777 GCA_036384055.1 Parvibaculum sp. | reverse complement strand
CGGGGCTTCGTACCCGAGGCGCGCAAGGATCCGGCGACGCGCAAGGCGGGCGAGATTGACGGCGAGACGACGCTGACCGGCGTCGCCCGCGCGCCGCAAGCCCGCGGCGCCTTCGACGCCAAGGACGATCCGGCGCGGAACATCTGGTTCACCCGCGATCCGGTGACGATGGCGGCGGCCCTGAAGCTCGGCAATGTCGCGCCCTTTTACGTCGAAGCCGATGCGACGCCCAATGCCGGCGGCCTGCCCGTCGGCGGCCGCACCCGCGTCAACATCCGCAACGAACATCTGCAATATGCGATCACCTGGTTCGGCCTCGCGCTGGTTCTTGTCGGCGTCTATCTTTCCTATCACTGGTCGCAGGGACGGATAGGGCGCAGGAAATCATGAGTGCGAGAACCGAAGATCGCAATTCGACCGCCGCTTATGCCGCGCTGAAAGACCGCTTCCATCGCCTCTCGGCGCTCTCCGGCGCGCAGGCCGTGCTGCATTGGGACCGCGCGACGATGATGCCGGATGGCGGCGCCGCCGCGCGCGCCGAGCAGCAGGCGACGCTCTCCCTGATCGCGCATGAAACGCTGACGGCGCCCGAAGTCGCCGATCTCATCGCCAGCGCCGAAGCGACCGCCTCGGCGCTCAGTGATTGGGACCGCGCCAATCTCGGCGAAATGCGCCGCGTCCATGCCCATGCGACGGCCACACCTGCCGATCTCGTCGGCCGCCTGTCGCGGCAGAGGTCGCAGACCGAAATGCTCTGGCGCGCCGCCCGCGCCGCCAACGACTATGCGCGCCTCGCCCCCTCGCTCGACACGCTGATCGGCCTGATCCGCGAACAGGCCGCCGCCAAAGCCGATGCGTTGGGCCTGAGCCACTACGACGCGCTGCTCGACGGCTATGATCCCGATCGCCGCTCCGCCGACATCGACGTGCTGTTCGCCGATCTCGAAAGTTTTCTGCCGGACCTCCTGCAAAGGGTGATGGAAAAGCAGAAGGCGGGTCCGGCGCGCCTGCCCATCGAAGGCCCGTTCCCGATTGCCCGGCAGGAAGCGCTCGGTCGCGAGGTCATGGGCGTTCTCGGTTTCGACTTCACGCATGGTCGTCTCGATGTCAGCCACCATCCCTTCACCGGCGGCGTGCCGGACGACAGCCGCATCACCACGCGCTACGACGAGCACGACTTCACCGAAAGCCTGATGGCGGTCATCCACGAGACCGGCCATTCGCTTTACGAGCGCGGGCTGCCGGTGGAATGGCGCGACCAGCCGGTCGGCCGCGCCCGCGGCATGACCATCCATGAGAGCCAGTCGCTGCTCTTTGAAATGCAGGCGGGCCGCTCTGGCGCCTTCATTGCGTTCCTGACGCCGCGCCTCAGCGAGGTCTTCGGCGGCGAGGGTCCGGCATGGTCGGCTGAGAATCTTCTCCGTCACTACCGCAAGGTCGGTCCGTCTCTGATCCGCGTGCAGGCCGACGAGGTGACATATCCGCTGCATGTCATCCTGCGCTACCGCCTCGAGCGCGCGATGATCGCCGGCGATCTCGCCGCGCGCGATCTTCCCGCCGCCTGGAACGAAGGTATGAAAAAGAGCCTCGGCATCGCGCCGCCGGACGATGCGTCGGGCTGCATGCAGGATATTCACTGGCCGTCCGGCTCCTTCGGCTATTTCCCCACCTATACGTTGGGCGCGCTGGCTGCCGCCCAGCTCTTCCAGGCGGCCAAAAAGGCCCGTCCGGGTCTCGAAGAGGCGCTGGGGAAGGGCGACTTCTCTATTCTTATTCAATGGGTTAGGGAAAACGTCCACGGCCGGGGCTCACGCCTGACGCCGGACGAAATCATCACCGGCGCCACCGGCCAGCCCCTTGGAACGGCCGCCTTCCGGCGCCATATCGAGGCCAGATACCTCGACGGCTGATCCCGAAGTCGAGGCTTTCCGCGCCCTTTTTGACGTCGCAAACAGGTCGTTTGCCACCGCCCGAAGCGGGGGCTAGGTTACGCCCGTCCGGCCTCCCGGGGTCGGGTATTCAGGAGATTATGGTGAAATACGTCAGCACAAGGGGCGGATCCCCCGAGCTTGAATTCGAGGACGTATTGCTCGCGGGGCTGGCCCGCGACGGCGGCCTTTACGTGCCCGCTGAGTGGCCTCTGATGAGCGAGCGCAAGATCAGGGCGCTTGCAGGCCTCCCTTACCAGGAGGTCGCATTTCGCGTTATGAGGCCTTTTATCGGGGCTTCGATCGCCGACGCCGATCTCGCCGCCATGATCGAGGGCGCCTATGCCGGTTTCGGGCATAAGGCGGTCGCGCCTCTGGTCCAGATTGGATCAAACGACTGGCTGCTCGAACTTTTCCACGGGCCGACGCTCGCCTTCAAGGACGTGGCGATGCAGATCCTCGCCCGCCTTTTCGACCATGTGCTGGCCAGGCGCGGCCGGCGCATCACCGTGGTCGGCGCAACCTCCGGCGACACGGGCTCCGCCGCCATCGAGGCGTTCCGCGGCCGCGACACGACCGACATATTTATCCTCCATCCCAAGGGCAGGGTGTTCGAGGTGCAGCGCCGCCAGATGACGACGGTGCTGGACGCCAATGTCCACAACATCGCCATCGAAGGCTCCTTCGACGACGCCCAGGCGCTCGTGAAGGCGATGTTCAACGACCATGCCTTCCGCGACGACGTCGCGCTGGCCGGCGTCAACTCGATCAACTGGGGCCGCGTCATGGCCCAGATCGTCTATTACTTCACCAGCGCGGTCGCGCTCGGCAGTCCGTCGCGGCCTGTCTCCTTCTCGGTGCCGACCGGCAATTTCGGCGACGTCTTCGCGGGCTATGCGGCGAGCCGCATTGGGCTTCCCATCGCCCGCCTTCTGGTCGCCACCAACGTCAACGATATTCTCGCCCGCACGCTGGCGACCGGCCGCTACGAAGTGGGCACCGTCGTGCCGACGATCAGCCCGAGCATGGACATTCAGGTCTCGTCGAATTTCGAGCGTCTCGTCTATGACAGCCACGGCCGCGACGGGGCCGCGGTGACGCGCATGATGCAGAGCCTCGCGCAATCGGGCGCCTTCTCCATCGACCCGCTCCGCCTCGATGCGATGCGCACGCTCTTCCAGGGCCGCCGCATCGACGAAGAGACGACGGCATCGACGATCAAGCGGATGCTGGACGAAACCGGGCTTCTGATCGATCCGCATACGGCGGTCGGCGTGGCGGCGGCAGGCGCCGAGCGCGGCGATATGGCGACGCCGATGGTGACGCTGGCGACCGCCCATCCGGCGAAGTTTCCCGATGCCGTGAAGAAGGCGACGGGCGTTCATCCCGAGCTTCCCGCGCGCATGGCCGATCTTTTCACGCGCAAGGAACGTCTGAGCGTGCTGCCGAACGATCTGGCCGCCGTCGAGAATTTTATCCGCGAGCGTTCGCGCGCGGTTGTTGCTTAGCAGGTAAGACAGGAGATCCGCATGGCAGTCGAAGTGACGCAGCTCGAAAACGGCCTCACGGTCGTGACCGACAACATGCCCCATCTCGAAACGATTTCGGTCGGCGTCTGGGTGAACACCGGCGCGCGCAACGAAAGCCCGCATCAGCACGGCGTTTCGCACCTGCTGGAACATATGGCCTTCAAGGGCACGCAGCGCCGCTCGGCCCGCGCCATCGCGGAGGAAATCGAAACCGTCGGCGGTCATCTGAACGCCCATACGACGCATGAGGCGACCGCCTATTACGCCCGCGTGCTGAAGAACGATCTGCCGCTTGCCGTCGATCTTCTCTCCGACATTCTTCAGCACTCGGTCTTCGAGCCGGGCGAGCTGGAGCGCGAGCGCGGCGTCGTCATTCAGGAAATCGGCCAGTCGCTCGACACGCCCGACGATCTCGTCTTCGACCATCTGCTCGAAGCCGCCTATCCCGGCCAGGCGCTCGGCCGCTCGATCCTCGGCACCGTCGATATGGTGACGAATTTCGACCGCGACACGCTGCGCAATTACATGGCCGAACGCTATCAGGCGCCCGGCATGGTGCTGGCGGCGGCGGGTGCCGTCGATCATGCGGCGCTGGTGGCGCTGGCCAGAGAGCGTTTCGGCGAACTGCCGAAGCGGCGCAGCAACGGCGTTGAGCCCGCATCCTTCCGGGGCGGCGACCGGCGCGAAACGCGCGACCTCGAACAGGCCCATGTCGCGCTGGCCTTCGAAGGCCCCTCCTATAACGATCCCGACTATTACACCTCGCAGGTCTTCGCCAACGTGCTGGGCGGCGGCATGTCCTCGCGCCTCTTTCAGGAAGTGCGCGAGAAGCGCGGCCTTGCCTATTCGGTCTTCGCCTATTCCTGGTCCTTCGTCGATACCGGCATGCTCGGCGTCTATGCGGGCACCGCGCCGGACGATCTGGCCGAGCTGATGCCGGTCGTCGCGGGCGAGATCGCGCGGATGGGCGATGATGTCAGCGAAGAGGAAACCGCCCGCGCCAAGGCCCAGATGAAGGCCGGCCTGCTGATGAACCTCGAATCCTCGTCCTCCCGCGCCGAACAGATCGCCCGCCAGTATTCCGTGCATGGCCGTGTGCTGCCGGTCGATGAAGTGATCCGCAAGGTCGATGAGGTCGATGCCGCCGCCGTTCGCCGTTTCGTCAGCCGTCTGCTGAAGACGCCGGCACCGGCGCTGGCCGCGGTCGGTCCGCTCACCGGCGCCGATGGCGGGCTTGAATCCTACGATCGGATCGCGGCAAGATTTGCATAAGCGCGTGAGATAGGCCGGACCGCCGGCTTCACGGCTCCGGAGCGGCTTGCCGATGGCTTTCCTGCGTTCGATGTCGAAGCCCGAGGTGGCGCCTTTCGTCATCGGCAACGGCGTATATCTGCGCGGGCCGCAAATGGCCGATTTCCCCGAATGGGCGGCGCTGCGGGAGCAGAGCCGTGAATTTCTGACCCCCTGGGAGCCGAGCTGGCCCGCCGACGACCTGACCAGGGCCTCGTTCCGGCGGCGGCTCCGGCGCTATCTGCGCGAGGTTCGCGAGGACCGCGCCTACCCCTTCTTCATCTTTAGGGAGGAAGATGGCGCCCTGGTCGGCGGCTGCACCCTCTCCAACGTCAACAGGGGCGTGCAGCAATCCTGCACGCTCGGATACTGGGCAGGCGAGGTTTACGCCGGCAAGGGCTATGTGACGAAGGCGGTGCGCGCGCTCGTGCCCTATGTCTTCGAGGAACTGAGGCTGCATCGCCTGCATGCGGCCTGTCTGCCGGAGAATGAAAGATCGAAGGCCGTGCTTCGCCGGTGCGGATTCCGCGAAGAAGGATATGCAAGGGGTTATCTGCGCATCAATGGAGTGTGGCGCGATCACGTTCTCTTTGCCATGTTGCGTGACGATCCGAGGCCCTAGAGCGTTTCCAGGTGAAGTGGAATCCGGTGCCACAGAATCGGGGCAGACTGCAGGAGGGGAGTTAGAGCGAGAGTGATGCGGCGAGGGGGCCTGACAGCAGCGCGTGCCATCGGAGCGCTGGCGGCGGCGTTTTTGACGCTCGCGCCGGTGAGTGCCCGTGCGCTTGACGCGATCGTCATGGATGACGACCGGCCCGTCGTCGATCTGACGCCCTTCATGGAGCGCCACGAAGAGAAGGGCAAGAAGCTCACCATCGAAGCGCCGGAAGCCGGCCCCTCCGATCAGGATGCCGGCGGCCCGGGTAAAGTCGCGCCGCCCCCAGCCAGCGGCGACAACAACGACAATGACAACGGCTCGGTCGTGCTGTCGGATGGCTCCACCGATGTGGATGGCGTCTGGCTCGCCGTTGCGCTGCGCAACCGCTCTCAGGACGAAGTGACCCGCTACCTCGTCGCCGATGAGCGGGGCAGGGGCTTTCTCAACCTCGTCTGGCCGGTGCCCGCCGCCGGGGTTGACCGCGCCTACGCGGCCGGCGCGGAAGACCCGGTGCCCGCGACCGAAGACACGCGGCCGGGTTTCACCGTCTATGCGCTCGCCGTCGATCCGGCGACCAGCGTCACCATCGCCCTGCATTCGGAGAAGCCCGCGCCCGCCGCGCTCTATCTCTGGAAGCCCTCGTCATGGCAGAGCTTCAACCGCCGCCTGTCGCTGATCCAGGGCGGCATGTTGGGCGTCATCGCCGCCTTCGCGATCTATCTCGCCGGTCTTGCCGTGCTGACGCGGGTTCCGGCTGCGCGGGCAACCGCGTTGCTTCTCGGCTCCGGCTTCCTCGTCGAACTGGCCGAGTTCGGTTATCTCGGTTCGGTCTTCGGCGCCTCGCCGCATTGGGATGCCGTCTTGCGCACGGGCGCATTGGCGCTCTTCGGTGGCTCGGTCTTCGCGCTCGAACGGTTCTTCCTCGATCTCGAACGGCACTTCCTCTGGCCGGTGCGCCTTGCCCGCTACATGGGTTTCGTCGTCCTCGCCGCCATACCGCTCGCCATCGTCAGCGCCCCGGCAGGCGCGCTGCTCGCCCGCACCAGCCTTGCCATCGCGATGTTCGGCGGCGCGCCGCTTGTCGTCGCCGCGGCGCTGCGCGGTGTCCGCCCGGCGCAGCTCCTCATTCCGGGTTCGGGGCTTTTCGGGCTCGCGGGTCTCGCCTCGGCGCTTTATGCCGTAGGCTGGCTGCCCGGCGCCTTCATCGGCACGCCGCTGACCGCCGGCTTCTTCACCATCGCGCTTGTGCTCTTTGCGTTCGCCGCCGCCTATCACGCCCAGGGCGGCCGCCGCCGCACCGACACCGGCACAATCCGCAGCGAGCAGCGCCACGCCTTCGCCTTGTCGGGCGCGCGTCAGGGCGTCTGGGACT
>DASVNC010000233.1:0-28144 GCA_036384055.1 Parvibaculum sp. | reverse complement strand
GGGTAACGGCATTGAGGATACGGGCATCGTCCGCGGTCGAGGCACTCTTTTCAGTCAGCGTCGCCATCCAGCCATGCGGCGCGCCAGCGAATGTGTTGGGCGAGAACACCATGACGAAATTGATGCCGAGCGACTGCCAGTCGATCTCGCGCGTATTGGCGACCTGCGCTTCAAGCTCGCGGCCGAGCACGTTGACGGTCAGCTTGTCGCCGACCGCGATGCCGAAGCCCTTGGCCAGATCGTCGCCGAGCGAAACCAGCAACGGACCTTTGTAATCCTCGGCCCACCACGTGCCGCTGGCGAGTTTGGAATTGGCCGGCATCGACGCCGCATAGGTGATGCCGCGGTCGCCCGCCAGCGCCCATTGCGCGTTGGACGCGACCTTGAGCTTGTCGACCGGCACGCCCTTCAGCGCGACGATGCGGCCCCTGAGCATCGGCACCCGCTCGAACTTCGTCACACCGGGAGCCGCCTTGACCAGCGCCTCGAGCGCCGCCGATTGGTCCGGCTGAATATCGACGAAAAAGAAAGACGGCGCGCGGCCCGGCAGCTCGCTGCGGATCTCGCCCGCAAGATTGCCGTCAATCATCGACACGGTGACGAGCAGCGTGAGCCCGAGGCCGAGCGACAGCATGACGGCGGATGTCGGCGCGCCGGGCCGATAGAGATTGGCAAGCGCCATCCGCATTTCAGGCGCACGCGCCGGAATGCGCGCCGCAAGCGCCATCACCCCGTTGGCCGCCAGCCGCAGGACGAGAAAGACCGCCGCCGCCCCGGCGACAAACCAGAGCGCAAAGAACGGCTGTTCGGCGGTCGCAATGGCAAGGCCGCAAAGCGCGGCAAGCGCGCCCGCCGTCGCCGCCATGTAAGGCGCACGCGGGAACCGCCGCTCGGGCTCGAAGAGATCGCGGAAAAGGCTTGCCGCAGGCACTTCGCGCGCGCGGGTGAGCGGCCAGACCGCAAAGGCGAGCGCCGTCAGCACGCCGAAGGCGGCGGCCAGAATGAGCGGCGCTGCATAAAGCCCAAGCTCGGCCGGCACCGGAATGAGATGGCCGGCCAGCGCCTCGACGAGGAAGGGCACACCCGCGCCGATGCAAAGGCCGATGGCGATGCCGACCGCGGCGAGCGCCATCACCTGCACGAGATAGAGCCGGAAGATCAGCGCGCCCGGCGCGCCCAGACACTTGAAAGTCGCGATCACCTCGCGCTTCTGGTCGAGATAGGATTTGACCGCGTTGGCGACGCCGACGCCGCCGACGACCAGCGCCGTCAGCCCGACGAAATTGAGAAAAAGCGCAACGCGGGTGACGAAGCGGCGGACGCTCGGCGCGCTGTCGGTGCGGTCCTGAATGCGCCAGCCGGCATCCGGAAACGCCTTGTCGAGCGCGGCGGTGAACGCCTTGATTGCCGGCGTCGAGCGCGCGTCTGCCGCCATGCGCAGCCGGTAGTGATAGGAGACGAGACTGCCGGGCTGCACCAGCGCCGTCGAGGCAAGCGCAGCGCCCGAAATCATGACGCGCGGTCCGAGCGCGAAACCATCGCCGACGCGGTCGGGCTCATGCTCGATTTCGGCGCGCAGTTCAAAGACCGCCTGCCCGACGCGCAGCGGATCGCCGATCTTCAGCCCGAGCCGCTGGATGAGATTGGCTTCGGCGACGGCACCATAGCGCCCGTTTCGCAGCGCCAGCGCCGCGCCGAGCGGCATGGGCGGCTGAAGCACCATCGCGCCGTAAAGCGGATAAAGCCCATCCACCGCCTTGATCTCGACGAGGCTCTGGCGCGCCTCGTCGCCGCGCCGCGCCATGCCACGCATTTCGGCCGAGCGCGACACCGTGTTGCCTTTCGAAATCGCCGCAAGCTCGTCCGGAAACGCCTCGCGGTGAATGAGGCGCACATCGACATCGCCGCCGAGAATCTCCTGCCCGCGTTCGGCAAGGCCGCGCGTCAGCGCCATCGACACCGAGCCGACGCCTGCAATGGCCGCGACGCCGAGCGCCAGACAGGCGATGAAAATGCGAAAACCTCGTATGCCGCCGCGCAGCTCCCGCCGCGCCAGCCGGAAGGCGAGCGGCAAAGGCGCGTCGCTCATGTCCCGGCTTCCTGCATCGGCGCACCCGCCTCGATGCGCTCGATCAGCCCGTCGCGCAGCCGGATGACGCGCTCGCAGCGCCCCGCCAGCCGTTCGTCATGGGTGATGAGGACCAGCGTCGTGCCCTTGCGCGCATGAAGATCGAACATCAGTTCGATGATCTCGGCGCCCGTTGACTGGTCGAGATTTCCGGTCGGTTCGTCCGCCAGCAAAAGGGCGGGATCGGCGATGACGGCGCGCGCCAGCGCCACACGCTGCTGCTCGCCGCCCGACAACTGGCCCGGATAATGCGTCAGCCGGTGCGCAAGCCCGACCAGCTTCAATTCTTCCTCGGCGCGCGCGAAGGCATCGCGCCGTCCGGCGAACTCGAGCGGGATCGCGACATTCTCCAGCGCCGTCATGGTCGGCACGAGATGGAAAGACTGGAAGACGATGCCTATATGCTGGCGGCGGAAACGCGCAAGGCCATCCTCGCCGAGCCGCGCGAAATCCTGCCCCGCCACGCTGACGCGGCCGCTGGTCGGCCGCTCAAGTCCGGCCAGCACCATGAGGAGCGTCGATTTGCCGGACCCGGACGGACCGACAAGACCGGCGGTCGCCCCGCGCGCGACGGCAAGATCGATCCCGCGCAAAATGTTGACCACGCCCGCCTGGCTCGGCAGGCTCAGCTTGAGGCCCTCGACTTCAACGATGTTCTCGCTCAACGGAATTCCCTTTTCCCCCTGAGGCATATGGCATGTTTGCCTTGTTTTACAAGCAGGCGATAGGCGCGCGGCGAGCTGTGGCAGGTCGGCGGCGACTTCCTTTTCTTTCCTCCCCCATAAGAGGGGAGGGCTTCAGCTATTTGATCGCGAGCGCGCTCTGCATCTTTATGGCCCTGACCTTCCCCGCGCTCGCCGCCGGAAAGCCGATCACCATTGTCGCGCTCGGCGACAGCCTGACCGCAGGCTATCGCCTCGGGCCCGACGACGGCTTCGTGCCGCAATTGCAGAAGGCGCTGAGAGCCAAGGGCTACGCCAACGTCACCATCGCCGATGCGGGCGTCTCGGGCGACACCAGCGCGGGCGGCCTCTCGCGCCTCGACTGGGCGGTCGGTCCCGATGCCGACGGCGTCATTCTCGAGCTCGGCGCCAACGATGCCTTGCGCGGCCTCGACCCGAAGCTGACGCAACGGAACCTTCAGGCGATCATCGCCCGCCTCGAAGCCCGGCGCCTGCCGATCCTGCTCGCCGGCATGCTCGCCCCGCCCAACATGGGCGCCGACTACGGCAAGCACTTCAATGTGATCTACCGGGCCCTTGCCGCCCATCACCGCGTCGTGTTCTATCCTTTCTTCCTGGACGGGGTTGCGGTCCAACCGAAACTCACCCTCGATGACGGCATGCATCCGAACGCCGAAGGCGTCGGCGTGATCGTTGCGCGCATTCTGCCGCGCGTCGAGGAGTTGATCGGCCGGATCGAAACGGCAAAAGCGGCGGCGAAATAAGCCGCCCGAAAACATAAAGAGCCTATGGGGGGATTGGATGGAATACCGCGTTCTCGGCCGCACCGGCCTCAAAGTCAGTGAAATCTGCCTCGGCACCATGACCTGGGGTCAGCAGAACACCGAGGCCGACGGCCATGCGCAGATGGATTACGCGCTGACCGAAGGCGTCAACTTCTTCGACACGTCGGAAATGTATGCCGTGCCGCCGAAGCCCGAAACGCAAGGCGCGACCGAAAAGATCATCGGCACCTGGTTCAAGGCGCGCAAGAACCGCGACAAGGTGATCCTGGCCACCAAGGTCGCCGGACGCTCGCCGATGAACTGGCTGCGCGACGACAAGTCGCCGAGCGAGCAGAGCCGCGCCCAGATCATGGAAGCGGTGGACAAGAGCCTGAAACGTCTGCATACGGATTATATCGATCTCTATCAGCTTCACTGGCCGGACCGCCCGGTGTCGCTGTTCGGCGGCAACGGTCTCACCTACCGCCATGTCGAAGCCGAAACCCATCCGATCTCCGAAATCCTCGCCACGCTCGGCGACATCGTGAAGGCGGGCAAGGTGCGCCACGTCGCGCTTTCCAACGAGACGCCCTGGGGCACGATGAAGTTTGTCGCGGAAGCGGAAGCCAGGGGCCTGCCCCGCGTGCAATCGATCCAGAACGCCTACAATCTCGTCAACCGCACCTTCGAACTGGGCGGCGCCGAGATCGCCCATCAGGAGCAGGTTGGCCTTCTCGCCTATTCGCCGCTGGCGCAAGGCTATCTCACCGGCAAATACCAGAACGGCGCGCTGCCGCAAGGATCGCGGAAGGCGCTCTTCAACCGCCTGCAGCGCTATGAAAGTGCTGAGGCCGCGAGCGCCATCGACAAATATCTGGCGGTGGCGAAAAAGCACGGCCTCGACGCCTCGCAAATGGCCAACCAGTTCGTGACCACGCGCTCCTTCGTCACCTCGAACATCATCGGCGCAACGACGATGGAGCAGCTGAAGCTCGCCCTGACCTCCCGCCACGTCAAATGGACCGACGAGCTGGAAAAAGACATCGACGCCGTGCATGCCAGCCAGCCGAACCCCTGCCCGTGACATACCGCCATTGCCGGGACAAACCCGGCAATGGCGACTATCCTTGTCCCCATGATCCGCCTTTTCACCGCGCTTGAAATTCCAGACGAGATCGCCGCGCGGCTGACACGCCTGCAGCGCGGGCTTGAAAGCGCGCGCTGGATCGACCGTGAGAATTTCCACATCACCCTACGCTTCATCGGCGACATTCCCGAAGACGTCGCCGCCGATGTCGATGCGGCGCTGGAAGAAGTGCCGTTCGAACCGTTCGAGATCGAAATCGAAGGCGTCGGCGAATTCGGCGGACGGAAGCCGGATGCGGTCTGGGCAGGCGTCAAGCTCACCGAGCCCTTGCGCCTGCTGCAGGCGCGCCACGAAAGCGCCGCCCGCCGCGCCGGCCTGCGCCCCGAAACACGCAAATATACGCCGCATGTGACGCTGGCCCGGCTGCGCGGTGCCGAGGCGCCGGAGGTCTATCACTATATCGAAGCGAACAACCTTTTTGCGACGCCGAAATTCGGGGTGACGCGCGCGGTGCTTTTTTCCGCCCGCGCGACGACCGGCGGCGGGCCTTACGTGCCCGAGCGATACTATCCGCCCGAGGACTAACCGCCTGCCTCATCCTCGATCATGTGCATCGCCTCATCGGAAAGCCCGAAATGATGGCCGATCTCATGCACAAGCACATGCGTGACGAGATGGCCGAGCGTTTCCTCGAACTCGCCCCAATAGTCGAGCATCGGCCTGCGGTAGAGAAACACCATGTCGGGGAGATGCGTCATGGCGCTCGTCTGTTCGTAAGGCTGGCCCACACCTTGATAGAGGCCGAGAATGTCGAAGGGGCTTTCAAGCCCCATTTCGTCCATCACCTCTTCGTCGGGAAAATCCTCGACGCGAATGACGAGCCCCTTGCAGCGGGCGCGAAAATGTCCCGGCAGCCGCCCGAAGGCCTCGTCGGCCAGCCGCTCGAAATCGGCGAGGCTCGGTGCTTTCTTTTCGGCCCAGTCCATGCGTCTCTCCTTGCGCGCGAAGGATAAGCGCGCGAACCTCGGCCCGCAAATCGAGGAGGCATCGCATGATCGAAAAACTGACGGGCGCCGCGCGGGAAAAGGCGCTTGCCGAGCTCAAAGGCTGGACCAAGACGAAGGGCCGCGACGCCATCGAGAAGACGTTCGTCTTCAAGGATTTCAACGAGGCTTTCGGCTGGATGGCCCGCGTCGCGCTCGCCGCCGAAAAGGCCGACCACCACCCCGAATGGTTCAACGTCTACAACACGGTGAAGGTCACGCTCGCCACCCATGACGTGAACGGACTTTCCGAACGCGACGTGAAGCTCGCAAAGCTGATGGACAAATGGGCCGGAAAAGCCGGCAAGGCCTGAGAGATTGAGTGAATGAAAAGCCCCGGCGTTTCCACCGGGGCTTTGTTTCCGCCCTTCGAGACGGCGCTTTCGCGCCTCCTCAGGGTGAGGATTTACTTTCAGATTTGACCCTCATCCTGAGGAGCGTCCGAAGGACGCGTCTCGAAGGACGAGGCCCCTGTCATGCGTCAGCGCGGCGCCATGCGGATCGCGCCGTCGAGGCGAACCGTCTCGCCGTTGAAATAGCCGTTGGTGATCATCTGCACCGCGAGCGAGGCGTACTCGTCCGGATTGCCGAGACGGGCCGGGAACGGCACCTGCGCGCCCAATGCCTGACGCACCTTCTCCGGCGCGCCGGCGAGCAGCGGCGTGTCGAAAATGCCGGGCAGGATCGTGTTGACGCGAATGCCGTCGCGGGCAAGGTCGCGCGCGATCGGCAGCGTCATGCCGACGACGCCGGCCTTCGACGCCGAGTAAGCCGCCTGGCCGACCTGGCCGTCCTGCGCCGCGACCGATCCTGTGTTCACCACCGCGCCGCGCTCGCCATCCGACAGCGGATCGAGCGTCAGCATACCGGCCGCCGATTTGGCGATGCAGCGGAAGGTGCCGACGAGGTTGATCTGGATGATGAGGTTGAACTTGTCGAGCGGGAAATGCTCGGGCTTGCCCGTCTCCTTGTTCTTCGATGCGGTCTTGATCGCATTGCCGGTGCCGGCGCAATTGACGAGAATGCGCTCCTGGCCGTTCGCCGCGCGCAGCTTCGCAAAGCCCGCATCGACGCTCGCCTCGTCGGTGACGTTCACCTTGGCGAAGGCGCCGCCGAGTTCCTTGGCGAGCGCCTCGCCCTTCTCTTCCTGAAGATCGAAGATGCCGATCTTGACGCCCTGCTTGGCGAGCGCGCGCGCCGTCGCCGCGCCGAGGCCCGAAGCGCCGCCGGTGATGATGGCGCTGATGCTGGAATCGAGTTTCATGCCGTTGTTCCTTTTCTGCCGCCTCCGGCATCGCGCCCGGGCGTTTCCTCATGTCCAGGCGAAAACCACCCGGTTGGCGCCGATTTAACAAATTCGCGGGCGCCCGCGCGAGCCAAAAAATGCCGGAAATGAAAGGATTTACCCGTGACCGCGATTGACGCAGCGTCGGCCTGCCTTGCATCGGGGCGGCCAACGACCCATCTTTTGCCGCATGTCGCGTGAAACCGCCGAAGCCGGCCTCGAAAGCCCCCGGATCGCCCTTCCAGCCGTCATGGCCCGGAACGAGGAAACCGTGCGCGAGGGCTTCTGGAAGAAAATGGCCCGCGTCGCCGGGAAAATTCCCTTCGCCGAAGACGCCGCCGCCGCCTGGTTCTGCACCCGCGATCCGGAGACGCCGCTGCGCGTAAAAGCGACGCTGCTGGCAGCCCTCGCCTATTTCGTCCTGCCCGTCGATCTGATCCCGGACTGGATCGCCGGCATCGGTTTCACCGACGACGCGACCGTGCTGATGGCCGCCATCGGCCTCGTCTCGACACATCTGAAGCCGACGCATCGCGCCGAGGCGCGCAAGGCGCTCGGTCTTCCGCCTACGGACAAACCCCGCGCTTGAAGCGAAGCGCGCGGCTTACGAAACCCAGACGCCCGAAGCGTTGGAGCGATAGCCGAGCGCGGTATAGGCCGCGTCGATCAGCGCCTGGCCGCGATCGTTCAGCAGAATGCCGCCGCCCATCCGGTTCATGTTGTAGCCGAGGCTCATACGGGCTTCCGGATCGGCAAAGCCGATGGAGCCGCCCATGCCGACATGGCCGAAGGCGGCGTCCGACATGATGCAGCTCGAATTCTCCGAATCGGCAGCCTTGCGGTTGTCCATCGACTTCATGAAACCGAGCGCGAAGCGCGTCGGGATCATCAGCGTCGCATCCTCATGCGTCGCCATCGCCACCCGGCCCATGCGGGCGAGCGTATCCTTCGAGACGAGTTTGCCGTTGGCGAGCGGTGCATAAAGCCCGGCCAGGCCCCGCCCGTTTGAAATGCCGTTGGCCGAACCGATTTCGGCGGCATGCGCCTCGCGCGAATTGAAATTGGCGTTGCCGCTGTTCAACAGGAAAAGATGCGCCGGCGACGTCGGATCGGCGAGCAGCGTGCGGGTGAACTTCGACACCGGCGCCTTGGGATCGATCTCGGCAAAGATCATCGGCGCGACGCGCGTCTCGATCTCTTGCGGAAGGCCGATCCAGAAATCGAGCCCGAGGGGTTTTGCCAGCTCGTCGCGGAAATAAAGCCCGAGACGCTTCTTCGCCGCCCGGTGGACGATCTCGCCCACCGTCCAGGCGAAGGTAACGCCGTGATAGCCGTTGCGAATGCCCGGCTGCCAGAAGGGCGCTTCCTTGGCCAGCACGTCGATCATGTAGTCATAGTCGTAATAGCCGCCGTCCTTCAGCTTGGTGCGCACATGCGGCAGGCCGACCGAATGATCGAGCATCATCGAGACGAGGGCGTCTTCCTTGCCGTTCTGCGCGAATTCCGGCCAGTAGTTCGCCACCGGCGCATCGAGATCGAGCTGACCCCGGTCGGCAAGAAGATGCGCGCAGATCGCGGCCGCGCCCTTGGTGCAGGAAAAGACGATGGAGACGGTGTCGCGCGTCCAGGCCTCGCCGCCGCGCGCTTTCCGTCCGCCCCACAGATCGACCACCGTCTTGCCATCGAGCGTGATCGCGACATTGGCGCCGACTTCGTCGCGGCTCTCGAAATTCTCGACAAAGGCCTCATAGACCGATTTGAATTTCGGATCGTAGCTGCCTTCGATTTTGCCGGCTTTCAACTCGCGCGACACATTTTCCTGCGCCATCGTCGTCTCCCCTTCCGTCTTATTGTCGTTGTGCCGCGCCTTATGGCGTCGGCCCTTGCCGGACAATGCCGGCGGCGGCGAGCGCCGCCTTGATCTTCTCGCCGATCAGCGCATAGCCGGCGGCGTTGAGCGACAGCCCGTCCCAGCGGAAGAGATCGCCCCTGATGTCGCCGTTCTTGTCGAACATGCCGCTCGATATGTCGATGTAGTGAAGGCCCGGTGCTGTTTTTTCGTAGTCCGCGATCAGCTCGTTCGCCCGCTTGGCGCCATACCAGCGCGAGGCGCGCATCGGCTGCGGATGGATCGAGGCGAAATAGACCGGCACCGTGATGCCCCTCGCCCGGAGCGCGGTGACGAATTTCTTGAAATCGTCCAGCACATCTTCCGGCCTGCGCCCGCGCACGTCGGAAATATCCGCCTCGCCCGCGATCAGCACGATGACGCGCGGATGATAGGGCGCGACGATGCGCGGAATGTAATAGGTGACGTGCGCGATCTGCGCTCCGCCGAAGCCGCGCGCGATGACGGGCAGCGGCGCCATGTCGGCGGCGAGCGTGTCCCAGAGGCGCACATCGTCGCCGCCGACAAAGAGCACCGCATCGCGCGGCGGCGGGTTCGAAACGTCGAGCCGCTCGAAAGCCGCGATCTCGCCGTCCCAATATTCGGGACTGCCCGATGCCAGCAGCACATAGAGCAGGAAGCCGAACAGCGCGAGAACGGCAAGCCCGACGGCCGCGCCGATCATCACGAACAATCGCCTCATCGATCCCCCGCCCTCAACGCCGGCACATCAAAAGCCCGGCGCGCTTCTCGCGTGCCGGGCCGCTTTTCAACGCGAAGGCACCAGAACAATCTTGCCCTTCACCTTGCGCGCCGCCATGTCGTTCAAGGCTTGCGCAACTTCCGTGAACTTGTAGGTCCGCGAGACATGCGGCCGGAGCTTGCCGGCCTTGAACCATGTCATCAGCTCCTTGAGATTTTCCTGATGATGCGCCGGATCGCGCGTCGTGAAGGCGCCCCAGAAGACGCCGACAATGTCGCAGCCCTTGAGGAGCGCGAGGTTGAGCGGCACTTTCGGAATCGGGCCCGCCGCGAAACCGACGACGAGAAAACGTCCTTCCCAGTTGGTCGCGCGCAGAGCCGGTTCGGAATAATCGCCGCCGACCGGATCGTAGACGACATCGGCGCCCTGGCCTCCCGTCAGTTCCTTGATCTTGTCGGTGAGCGCGCGCTGCTGATCCTTGTCGAGCGCACCCGTCGGATAGAGGATCGTCTCGTCCGCGCCATGTTCGCGGCAAACCTGAAGCTTGTCTTCGGATGAAGCCGCCGCGATGACGCGCGCGCCCATCGCCTTGCCAAGCTCGACGGCCGCGAGGCCGACGCCGCCCGCCGCGCCCAGCACCAGCAGGTTCTCGCCCGGCTTCAGATGCGCCCGGTCTTTCAGCGCGTGATGCGACGTGCCGTAGGTCATCAGGAACGCCGACGCCGTCACATAGTCCATCTCCGCCGGAATGGGCGTGACGCGCGCCTCGTCGATGGCGATTTCCTCGGCAAAGCCGCCCCAGCCGCACGAGCCGATCACCCGGTCGCCGACCTTCACCCTGGTCACACCCTCGCCGACCTTGGTGATAAGACCCGCCACTTCGCCACCCGGCGAAAAGAGCAGCGGCGGCTTGAACTGGTACTTGTTCTCGATGATGAGGACGTCGGGGAAATTGACGGCGGCGGAATGCACCTCAAGGACGACCTGGCCCTTCTTCGGTTCCGGACTCGGCAGCTCTTCGATGACGAGCGTCTCCGGCGGTCCATATTCCTTGCACAATACGGCTTTCATGGGCGTTCCCCGTTTCTATGAGAATTTGGTCTTTGTGAATTCGACTGCCCCTGATTTACCACAGCCTGCGGCAACGCCGCCAGAAGGGCCCGCGCGGGCCGGGTTTGGCCGTTTTCCCCAGAGGTGTCTGGAGAGGCGTCTGGAAATTGCCGCCCGGGGCCGGTATGGTTCCAGCCCCTATCCGGTAACCCCGGCCCCTATCCGGTAAACAATGAGTCGAAAAAAAATGCTGAAACGCACGCGCCTGTTTGCGGCCGTTAGCGCCGGAATCGCCGGTTTCGGAATCGCGGTGCTGATGGCCTCGCCGGTCGCGGCAGCCGATGCGCCGAAGCTCCTCGGCAAATATGACGACTGGGCGGCCTATACCTACGGCACGGGCGCGGATCGGATCTGCTACGTGCTCTCCGAGCCCAAGACCCAGGCGCCCAAGGGGGCCAGGCGCGGCGATGTCTATTTCATGGTGACGCACCGCCCCGGCCGCAACATCCACAACGAAATCAGCATGCGCGCGGGCTACGTCTTCTCCGCGACCTCCAAGCCCTTCGCCACCGTCGGCAAGACCAAATTCCAGATGTTCACCGGCGTTTCCGAGGGCGGCGAGCACCAGTATTGGGCCTGGCTCGACAACACCAAGGACGAAGACAAGATGGTGAAAGCCATCCGCTCCGGCTCCAGCATGGTCATCAAGGGCTCCTCGTCGAAAAAGACCGTGACCACCGACACCTATTCGCTGAAGGGCTCAGGCACCGCCCTCAACAAGATCGACGAAGCCTGCAAATAGGCTTCCGTCCTCTCCGCTCGCGCGGCTATTGCCTATATAGCGGATGTGGTATATAGCTTAAATGAGATGGACGGTTGAAACGCTGGATGCTGGCGTCGATGCGGAGCTGGACGCGCTTCCGGTTTCGCTTCGTGCCCGCATGCTTCGCCTGATGGAGATGGTTGAAGCCGTCGGGCTTGAGAAGATGCATGAGCCGCATGTCCGGCATATCGAAGGCAAACTTTGGGAACTGCGCGCCAAGGCCGTTGAAGGAATTGCGCGCGGACTATATGTGGCCATTGCCGGAAGACGGGTCGTTATTTTGCACGTCTTCGTCAAGAAGACGCAGAAGACGCCTCGGCAAGCGCTTGAAATCGCCCGCGAGCGAATGAGAAATATGAAATGACCAGGCTCTCGGATCTGAAACACCGCTGGATGGGCGACCCGGAATTTCGCGCCGCTTACGATGAAGCGGACATCGAATATCGCGTCGTCGAAGCCTTGATCGAGGCGCGCAGCCGGGCCCGTCTTTCCCAGACCGAACTTGCAAAGCGCATCGGCACGACGCAATCGGCGATCGCGCGGCTGGAGAGCGGGCAAATTTCGCCGACCATATCCACGCTGAAACGCTATGCGGCGGCAACCGGATCGCGGCTCGTCATCGACATGCTGCCAACGAAATAGAGACGCTCCATGTCTGTTCAACTCGACCTATCCCATAGACCGTCCGCAGCGCCCGCGCGCGTGAACCTGCTCGGCCTGTCGCGCGCCGAACTTGGCGCGGCGCTGGCCGGCATCGGCCTGCCGAAGAACCAGATCAGGATGCGCGTGGGCCAGCTCTGGAACGCGATCTACAATCGCGGCCAGACGGATTTTGCCGCCATGACGACGCTCTCCAAGGAGCTGCGCGCCGAATTCGCGGAACACTTCACGGTCGCCCGGCCCGAAATCGTCACCGAGCAGAAGTCGGTCGACGGCACGCGCAAATGGCTTCTGCGTCTGGCCTCCGACAAGCCCGGCCTCCCCGGCCCCGAAGTCGAGGCGGTCTACATTCCAGAAGAAGGCCGCGGCACGCTCTGCGTCTCCAGCCAGGTCGGCTGCACGCTCACCTGCACCTTCTGCCACACCGGCACGCAGAAACTCGTGCGCAACCTGACGGCGGGCGAAATCGTCGGCCAGCTTCTCGTCGCCCGCGACGCGCTTGGCGAATGGCCGGGCACGAGCCGTAACGCGCAGGACCGCCTCGTCACCAACATCGTGATGATGGGCATGGGCGAGCCGCTCTATAATTTCGAGAATGTGCGCGACGCCCTCGACATCGTGTCGGACGGCGAGGGCCTGTCGCTGTCGAAACGCCGCATCACGCTCTCGACCAGCGGCGTCGTGCCGATGATCGAACGCGCCGGAGAGGAAATCGGCTCGATGCTCGCGATCTCGCTCCACGGCGTCACCGACGAGATCCGCGACAAGCTGGTGCCGCTCAACAAGAAATATCCGATCGCCGAATTGCTGGAAGCCTGCCGCAATTATCCGGGCGTCTCCAATGCGCGCCGCATCACTTTCGAATATGTGATGCTGAAAGGCGTCAACGACAGCCTCGCCGACGCGAAGGAACTCGTCCGCCTGCTGAAGGGCATTCCGGCCAAGATCAATCTCATCCCCTTCAACCCCTGGCCGGGCTCGCCTTACGAATGCTCCGACTGGGCGACGATCGAGAAATTCGCCGACGTGGTGAACCGCGCCGGCTATGCGAGCCCCGTCCGCACGCCGCGCGGCCGCGACATCATGGCCGCCTGCGGCCAGCTGAAAAGCGAAACCGTGAAAGCGCGCGCCAGCGAACGCTTCAAGAAAGCCGCCGCCGAAGAAACCGCCTGACGTCCGGCAAAGCCACCTGACGTTTGGCAAAGGGAGAGCGGACATGATCGCCGTCATCTACCGCTGGCATGTCGAGAAAAAAGACGAAGCCGAATTTCGGCGCCGCTGGCATGAGATCACCGAAGACATCGTCCACCATCACGGCGGCGGCGGGTCGCGCCTGCATCGCGCCGAAAACGGCGAGTGGATCGCCTATGCCCGCTGGCCGAGCCGCGAGGACCGCGACCGCGCCTTCGCCGCCCGCCACCGCGAGATGCACGACACGACGCCCCAAGGCGAAGGCAAGGCGCGGCTGATCGACGAAGTCTGGATGGAAATCGCCGACGACCTCCTGATCCCCGAAGCCGACCTGCCGGCAAGGTTTCACTGAACCTCGGGTCCGGCGGAAATCGGCCATTTCCCCCGGCCCTTGCCGGGACACCGGATTTGCCTATGATGCGCCGCAAAATACCAGGGCTTTCAAGCGGAAACATCATGAGCGGCGCGACAAAGAACGTGAAAAAGGTGGTGCTTGCCTATTCGGGCGGGCTCGACACCTCGATCATCCTGAAGTGGCTTCAGGAAACCTATGGCTGCGAGGTCGTGACCTTCACGGCCGATCTCGGCCAGGGCGAGGAGCTGGAGCCGGCGCGCAAGAAGGCCGAGATGCTCGGCATCAAGGAAATCTTCATCGACGACCTGCGCGAAGAATTCGTGCGCGATTTCGTCTTCCCGATGTTCCGCGCCAATGCGCTTTATGAAGGCGTCTACCTGCTCGGCACCTCGATTGCCCGGCCGCTGATCGCCAAGCGCCAGATCGAGATTGCGAAACTCACCGGCGCCGATGCCGTCTCTCACGGCTCGACCGGCAAGGGCAACGATCAGGTCCGCTACGAAGTGAGCTACGCCGCGCTCAACCCCGACATCAAGATCATCACGCCCTGGCGCGAATGGGATCTGACCTCGCGCACCAAGCTCCTCGAATTCGCCGAGAAGAACCAGATCCCGATCGCCAAGGACAAGCGCGGCGAAGCGCCCTTCTCGGTCGATGCGAACCTTCTGCACACCTCGTCCGAAGGCAAGGCGCTGGAAGACCCCTCGCAGGAAGCGCCGGACTTCGTCTATCAGCGCACCGTCTCGCCCGAGGACGCGCCCGACAAGGCGACCTATATCGAAGTCGGATTTGAAAAAGGCGACGCGGTCTCGATCGACGGCGTGAAACTTTCCCCCGCCGCGCTGCTGACGAAGCTGAACGAGCTCGGCGGCAGGAACGGCATCGGCCGTCTCGATCTCGTCGAGAACCGCTATGTCGGCATGAAGTCGCGCGGCATCTACGAAACGCCGGGCGGCACGATACTTCTGGCGGCCCATCGCGGCATCGAATCCATCACGCTCGACCGCGGCGCGATGCACCTGAAGGACGATCTGATGCCGCGCTATGCGGAGCTGATCTATTACGGCTTCTGGTTCTCGCCCGAACGCGAAATGCTGCAGGCGCTGATCGACAAGAGCCAGGAAATGGTCACGGGAACCGTCCGCCTGAAGCTTTACAAGGGCAACGTCGCGGTCGTCGGCCGCTCCTCGCCCTATTCGCTCTATTCGATGGCGCATGTGACCTTCGAGGAAGACGCCGGCGCTTACGACCAGAAAGACGCGACGGGCTTCATCAAACTGAACGCGCTCCGTCTGCGCCTCCTCGCCGCGCGCGACAAGCGGATCAAGGGTTAAAAGTTAAATGCGTATCGAGGCCATACCGATCGGTGTCAACCCGCCTCACGACGTCAACGTCATCGTCGAGGTGCCGCATGGCGGCCATCCGGTGAAGTACGAGATGGACAAGGCGTCCGGCGCCATGTTCGTCGACCGCTTCATCCACACCGCGATGCAATACCCGGCGAATTACGGCTTCATTCCGCACACGCTGTCGGACGACGGCGATCCCGTCGACGTGCTGGTGGTGAGCCGCATTCCGGTCGTGCCGGGCGCCGTCGTACGCGTCCGCCCCATCGGCGTCCTCATCATGCATGACGAGGCGGGACAGGACGAAAAGATCATCGCCGTGCCGGTCGAGAAGCTGAACCCCTATTACAAGAACACCCTCAACTACACCGACCTGCCCGAAATCCTGCTGAAGCGCGTCGCGCACTTCTTCGAGCACTACAAGGATCTCGAGGAAGGCAAATGGGTGAAGATCGAGCGTTGGGGCGACGCCGCCGAAGCGCAGTCGCTCATCATGAAGGGCATCGAAGCGGCAAAGGCCGCGAAGGCCGCGAAGGACTGATGAACCCCTTCACGCGTCGATCGACATCGCCAGTATGCGGCTGATCTCGGTGAGCGAGCGGCCGCTCTCCTTTCGCCATTGATTGAATGCGCCTTGCACGGCCGCCATCGCCTTGCGCGAGGTCGGCGGCTTGTCGATGACTTTCGCTTTGATGAGCGCGGCGACGACGGAGGGCGACAAGATAAAGCTATCGACGCCCTGATGGCGCAAAAAATACTGCGCCGAAAATCCCGAAAGCCGCTTGCCGCGCTTCTTCAGGAAGTCGAGAAGCTCGACGTAGTTTTCCGGTTTGGAGGCGGCGAAGAAAGCGCCCGCCGATCCGTGCGCCTTCGCCAGCTCGACGACGAAGCGCGCATTCTCGACGGTCGCCTTGATCTTGGCGCCGTTGCGGACGATGCGTGTGTCGCTGGCGAGCCGGCCCATCTCGTCGCCGGAATAGAAGGCGACCCGATGCGGCCTGAAGCCGTCGAAGGCGTCCTCGAAGCCCGGCCACTTCGCCTCGATCACGCGCCAGACGAAGCCGGCCTGAAAGACCGCCTTGGTCATAGCGGCAAGCCAGCGGTCGTCCGGAATTTTCCGGATGGCGGCGGCGCTCTTCGGCTTGTCGAGCAGCTTTTCAAGCGCCTTCTCGCCGCCATGCCGCTTGGCCGCCCGCGCATGGATCGACTTGAAACTTTCCATCGGCTGAACCCTCCCTGGCGATGCCGAGCATATCGGGCCGCGCCGCCGCCCGCCATCGTCCCAGGCCCGCGTTCAGGCCCGCATTCAGGCCCGCATCAGGGAAGCGTCCACACCGCTTCGATGCCGAGCACGTTGCGCGCCACGTCCTGGGCAAGCTCCGCGCCCTCGCGGCTGTTGGTCAGCACGACGATACCGGCGCGCCGCGACGGATCCATCACCATCAGACTTTCAAAGCCGGTGGCCGAACCGCGCGTCCACAGCGTTTCGCTGTTGCTGGTCTGGCGGATGCCGAGCCCGAGACACCAATAGAACGGCCCGCCCACCGGCACCCGGATCGACAGCATGCGGTTGTGCATCTCCTCGCCCATCTCCGTCCCGTCCATGATCTCGATCATGAAGCGCGCCATGTCCGGCGCGGTGGTGCGGAAGGAAGCGGCCGCGCTGACTTTTTCGGGCAGGAACGGCCACACCGGCACGCGCAGCAAATGATCGTAAACGGGAATGCTGGCAAACAGCGCCAGCACGAACGCGCCGGCGGCAACGACGCTTTCGGGCCGCCCGCGGCCCCGGTCGACAAAGCCGTCGCGCGCGCCCGCGATCCCGGCGACATAGGCGAGGTAATAGATGAACCCGCCCAGCGCCGCGACCGCGAGCCCGTAAAAGACCGACACGCCGATGACGAAGAAGGCGGGCCCGACGCCGAGCCCCCACCAGACCATGCCGATGGCGAAAAGCAATCCGCCGGCCGCCGGCCACACCATGTCAACAGGCTCGACGCGCCGCTGTAGCGCAAAATAGGAAAGCCCCCAAAGCAGCGCCACGATGACGATGAACGCGATGGCGAAGGGGAGATAGAACGAGGTCAGCAGAAAACCGGCCGGGACATAGCCCCGCGCCAGCGAGGCCCGGTCCTCGCCGCGCACATAGGACGATGCCTCCATCCCGAGCGGCTTGAACGCACGTTCGCGCATCACCTGTTCGAAGGGTTCGCCCGACACGACTTCCATCGCATGCTGCAGATAGAGAAAGCCGACGCCGGAATGCGCGAAGCGGCTGCCCGGCTGAAAATTTGTCACGCGCGAGGGATGCGCCGCATTGTCGCCGAGCCCGGACGTGTTGGTGAGAACCTGGCGAAGCGTCACCGCGGCATTGTCGCTCGCGTCCCGAAGCCAGGGCGCGGGCAAATCGCGCGACAGGGGCGCATCGAGAAAAAGCAGCTTGTCGCGCATCATGGAGAGGGCGCCATAGGCGGCGACCGCCTCGCCGAACTCGCCCGCCTCGAAGCGCGTCGCCGGCGTCACCGGCGCGTCGCTGCTGAGGTCGGCCTTGCCGAATGTGCCCGAATAGACGATCTCACCGTTCGACACGATCGCCAGGCTGACGCCCGGCACGTCGAGCTCCTTCATCCGCTCCGGAACAAAATAGCCGAGCGCCCGCACCATGTCAGCGCGCGGCCATTGCAGCATGCCGCCTTCGGCGCGCGGATCGGCAAGCCCGGAATCGGCCGAAAGGACGATCAGGCAACCCATGCAGAGAAGAAACCGCGCAAGCCGTGCCGTCATATCGGCGCGTCGAGGGGAATGCGCGGCACCTGACGCCTGAGGCCCAGCGCCTCGATGCGCTGGACGACGTCGCCGGCGAGCGGCCCCTTCGCCGCCGCCGCGACGATGTCCAGAAGCTCGCGCCGGTTCTTGACGCCGAGCACCACCGTATCGACGCCCTCCATGCCGAGCGCATAGCGATGCGCGAGAAGCGCCGGGTCTTCGCCAAGCTCTTTGCAGAGCGCCCGGAAAGGCGCGGCCTTCACATAGTCGAGCTGGTCGGGGTCATCGGCGGCGAGCGGCCGATCGATCCCGGCGGTGAGCGCACCCGCTTGCACAGCCCGGATGCCCATGACGCCGACGCCGTTGTTCTTCGCCGTGCGGATGATGTTGCGCGGTTCCGGCGGCTCTTCGTAGCGGCGGATGCCGCCCGCCGAGTCCATAAGGTTCGCGATCGCCTGCACGACGGCGGGCTTCGGCTCGCTGCGGAGCGCCTCCATGATCGAGCGCGGCAGGCCGACGCCGGTGATGCCCCAATTGCCGATCAGCCCGCGCGCCTTCAGCTTCTCGAAAGCCGGCACGATGCGTTCGACGAAAACCGTCCAGGGCACCGCGCCATAGGTGCGATAGCCGAGATCCCGCTCATAGACATAATCGTCGGGATGAATGTTCGAATGCAGGAAGAAGAGATCGGCCTGCTCGCGCTTCAGCGTTGCAAGACTGCGCGTGAGGGATGTTTCCAGCCGCTCTTCCAGATTGTCGAAATGCCGCGCGCCGAGAATGCATTTTGTGGTCACGCGCATCTGCGAGGGCCACTTGCCCTCGAAGGCCGCGCCGACAACGGCCTCCGCCTCGCCCTTGCCGTACATCGGCGCAAGATCGAGCAGCGTGACGCCGGCATCGACCGCCGCATGAACCGTCGCCACCGCCTCGGCGCGATCTGTCTTGCCCCATATCTGGCCGAGCCCGCCGCCGCCCAGCGTCAACGCGCTGACAGGCCAGAGATCGCCGAGCTTGCGCATATCCATGTCGAAGCCCCCGAGCTTTATTCAAAAATCTTTGGACGGCGCGATGCCGTGCTGGCGGCAGGCGGCGATCACCGTGTTGCGCATCAGGCAGGCGACCGTCATCAGCCCGACGCCGCCCGGCACCGGCGTGATCGCGCCCGCGACCTTCGCCGCTTCGGCAAAGTCAACGTCGCCGACAAGCCGCGTCTTGCCTTCGCCCTTGTCGGGCGCGGGCACGCGGTTGATGCCGACATCGATGACGATGGCGCCGGGCTTCACCCAGCTGCCCTTGACCATGTTGGGCCGTCCGACGGCCGCGATGAGAATATCGGCCTCGCGCGCCAGCCCCGCGAGATCGCGCGAGCGGCTATGCGCGATCGTCACGGTGCAGTTTTCCTTCAGCAGCAATTGCGCGATCGGCTTGCCGACAAGGTTGGAGCGGCCGATGACGACCGCGTGCTTTCCGGCCAGGTCGCCCTTGGCCGCGAGCTTCGCCATGATGAGGCAGCCCTCGGGCGTCGCCGGCACCATCGCGTCGAGCCCGCTTGCGAGCCGCCCGGCATTGAGCGGATGCAGCCCGTCGGCATCCTTCATCGGGTCGATGGCGTCGATGACGGCCTGCTGGCTGATCTGGTCGGGCACCGGAAACTGCACCAGAAATCCGTGGACGGATGGATCAGCGTTGAGTTCCCGCACCTTCGCCAGCACGGTCTCCTGCGAGGTCTCGGCCGGCAGCTTGAATTCAAAGGAGTTCATGCCCGCCTCGCGCGTGGCCAGCCCCTTGTTGCGGACATAGACCTCGCTCGCCGGATCGTTGCCGACCAGCACAACGGCAAGGCCAGGGGTGAGCCCATGCTCGCGCTTCAGCCGGGCGACCTCTTCGGCGACGCGCGCCTTCAGCGCCGTGGCGATGATCTTGCCGTCGATCAGATTGGAAAGGGGAGCATTTGAAGGAGGGGTCGCTGCGGTCGTCATGAGGCACCTCTGGTCTGATGGGGTGCCCAGGCGAGCGGCGGCTGAGCCTTGCGCTTCCCGGTGGTCGCCCACCTCGCATCGCCAGTCACGCAAAGTGCGCGCATATTAGAAGCGGCAGCCGCCGGGAGCAATCGGCTCATGCCGGCCTCGTGAACTGTCGACGAGCGCCCGGGCTTTGGCCTCCAGCCCCGCGCCCCGCACATGGACGGTCTTCAGCCGCCCGGTCTCGCCGGACGCAATCTCGACGGCACTCTTGGGAACGCCCAGCGCCTTGGCGACGAGCTTTGCCACCGCCTCGTTGGCCTTGCCCTTTTCGGGCGCCTCGGTGACGCGGACGCGCAGATAGGCGCGGCCCTCGGCATCCGCCGCCACCCCGTCGATCCGGGCCTGCGCCGCCTTCGGCGTCACCTTGAGACTGATTGCGATGCCGTCGTCATGCGCTCTGAACGGCGAGGACGGCATGAGCGCCTCAGTAAGCCAGCGAGCCGAAAAGCTCGACGATCAGGTTCTGGAGAAAATAGAGCAGCAGCAGCAGCACGACCGGCGAAATATCGACCCCGCCGAGGTCGGGCAGGATGCGCCGGATCGGCGCCAGCGCCGGTTCCGTCACCCGGTAGATCACATCAACCACCGTATAGACGAAGCGGTTCTGGGTGTTGATGACGTTGAAGGCGATGAGCCAGCTCAGCACCGCGCCGACGATGATGACCCAGGTGTAAATCTGGATGACCTGAATAATCAGAATGAGAAGGGATTGCATGGGGCCTGCTCTGCGCACCCGGCCGACGCGGGCCAGGGAGGGAGGATGGGTTCTTCTTGCCGGCCCCAGATGTAAAGGGCGGAAGGCCCCCGTTCAAGCATAGGGTTGGCAAGCATCGGGTTGGGGCCGCCGAACCTCCGGGCGGGCGCCCGCACGCCCGGAATGACGCCGCTTCTCTTGACACCTCGGCCCCCGCCGCCTAAAGAACCGGCTCAATTCCGGGGCCGTAGCTCAGTTGGGAGAGCGCCTCGTTCGCAATGAGGAGGTCAGCGGTTCGATCCCGCTCGGCTCCACCATTCCCGGAAATGACAAATCCCCCGGCTTCCGCGTGAAATCAGCGGCCTGGCGCGTCAGGCGTCCGGCCGGACGCCCTGTCCGCAAGTCCCCGGCCGGTCCGCCGAAAGACGGTCCGTGAAGAGGCCCGGCCGCCGGACGGGAGGCTCCCTCCCGGCGGCGGAACCCGCTTCCACGGCGTCCCAAAGCCCGCCATCGGGCGGGATAAGTTCGGCCCGTCCCGGGCCCCCTATTTGGGCTGGGGCACGAAGCGGAGATAGGGCTTGGGCGCCCGCCAGCCGTCCGGATAGGTCTTCCTGGCATCCTCGTCCGAAACGGAGGGAACGATGATGACGTCCTCGCCCTGCTTCCAGTTCACCGGCGTCGCCACCTTGTGCTTGGCGGTGAGCTGCATGGAATCGATGACGCGCAGCACCTCGTCGAAATTCCGGCCCGTGCTCATCGGATAGAGCAGCATCAGCTTGATCAGCTTGTCAGGACCGATCACGAAAACGGTGCGGACCGTCGCATTGTCGGCGGCGGTGCGGCCCTCGGACGTGCCGGGCGTTTCGGCCGGCAGCATGTTGTAGAGCTTCGAAACGGCGAGATCGGTGTCGCCGATCATCGGATAATTGGGGGCAGCACCCTGCGTCTCGGCGATGTCGGCCGACCATTTCTTGTGGTTGGTCACCGGATCGACGCTGAGGCCGATGATCTTGACGCCGCGCTTGTCGAATTCGGGCTTCATCCGCGCCATGTAGCCAAGCTCGGTGGTGCAGACCGGCGTGAAGTCTTTCGGGTGGGAAAAGAGAACGGCCCAGGATGAGCCGATCCAGTCGTGAAAGCGGATGCGGCCTTCGGTCGTCTCCGCTTCGAAGTCGGGCGCCTTGCTGCCGATCGAAAGGGTCATGGAATTCTCCTGTCAAAAATGCGGACTGGCGGACGACGGCTTTCCGCCGTTTCGTTTTCTCCGTATCCGCTCACTGCTTTGCAGAGTTAGGCGCAAGGCATGGGCCGGTCAATCGCGGAATGTCCGGCCGCCCTCAGTGGCGCGGCGCGGCCGGCAGCTTCGCCTCATTGGCGGCGGACGGCCCCTCCCAGGTCACGCGCCAGATGACATTGGCCACATCGTCGGAAACGAGAAGCGCGCCGTCCGACGCTTCGGCGATCCAGACCGGGCGGCCCCAGACCTGAAGCGCGGCGCTCTCCGTGTCGTCCTTGCCCGCGGTGTGCGGCATGTCGGCGCCGAAGCCGGTCATGAATGTCTCATAGCCGCCTTGCGGACGGCCATCGTGGAAATGCACCCGAACCAGCGAAATGCCGACGCCGCCCGCCTTTTGCGGCCCGTGCATGGCGACGATCGCGTCGCCCCGGAACCCGGCGGGGAAACCCTTGCCACGATAGAAAAGCAGCCCGAGCGGCACCGAATGGGGTTTGAAAAGAAGATCGGGCGCCTTCGTCGTCTTGACGAGATCGGGCCGGATGTCGCCGAACTGCGGATCGGGATGGCTGCCCAGATAGGCATAGGGAAAGCCGTAAAAGGCGTCTTCCTCGATCCGCGTCAGATAATCTGGCACAAGACCCGCGCCCAGCCCGTCGCGCTCGTTGACGACCGCATAAAGATTGTCCGTCCCCGGATAGAGTGCAAGGCCGACCGGATTGCGCAGGCCGGAGGCAAACGTCTCCTGGGCATGGCCGTCGGTCCGGAATTTCTGGATCGTCGAGCGCGGCCACGGATCCTCGCCCGTATCCGTTTCGCTGCCGATCGACACGAAGAAGTGCTTTCCGTCGCGCGTGAAAACGATTTCGCGCGTGATGTGCCCGCCGCCCTCGCCCAGCGCGCCGGGCCGCGTCACCATCGTTCGCGCACCGGGCTTCATCGCATCGCCGTCGAAGGCGATCCGCCAGACGGCGCGCCGGTCGGCAACAAAAAGTGCATTGTCCTGAACCGCAAGCCCCGTCGGTTCGCGGAACTCGTCGGCAAAGACGGTGCGCGTATCCGCAATGCCGTCGCCATCGTCGTCGCGCAGCGCAACCACATCGCCTTCATGCGTCTGCGACACGAACACGACGCCGCTGGGCGCAATCGCCAGTTCGCGCGGACGATCGAGCCCCGTGGCGAAAATACCGACATGAAATCCCGGCGGCACGCGCGGCACCCAGTCATCGTCGCGCTCGACATCCTTGGCCGAAACGAGATTGGCGGGCGCGTGATAGGGCGCCGGCAGATCGGAGAGGTGAAGTTCGAAATGCTGGCCGACAAACTCGTCGGCCTTCGCGCGCGGGGCAATGAAGACGGTCACCGCGCAGAGGACGGTGAGAACGACGCCACACCGCACCGGCTGCATGATCGTCGGAAAATATTGATCGCACGCGTTCATATGCTTCGTCCCGCCGAGACGATAGCCTGCGCGCGCCGCCGGTGCAATTTTCAACGCGCCTGCGTCATCGACGCCGCCTCGCCGGCTGCGTCTTGCGGCAGCCAGTGATCGAGAAACCGCGACAGCCAGCCCTTGAGACGGGCATCGTGCTGCGCCCGCCCGGCGCGGTGTTCATGCGCGGCCTGCGCGCCGGGCTGCGACAGACGCGCCCTCGCCATAACGAGCCAGGCGTTCATCATCAGCGCCGTATGCTCGGGATGAAATTGAATTCCATAAGCCGACTTGCCATAACGCATCGCCTGCACCGGAAAATCATCGCCCTGCGCAAGCTGTACGGCGCCTGCCGGCAGGTCGAACCCTTCACGATGCCACTGATAGACATATTGCGGATCGTCGAAGAGATGCGCACCGTCCGCCGTCGGACGGATTGGAAAATAACCGACCTCGCATCTCTCGTCTTCGCGTCCATAGACCCGTGCGCCGAGGTTCTTCGCCAGAAGCTGGGCGCCGAGGCAGATGCCGAGATAAGGCTTTTCTTCCTTCAAGGGGACGGAAATCCAGTCCGTTTCGGCGCGGATGAACGGCAGATCGTCATTGGCGCTCATCGGCCCGCCGAAAATGATGGCTGCGTCATGCGCGCTCATGGTCGGCGGCAAGGGGTCGCCGAGCGACGGCCGCCGGATGTCGAGCTCACAGCCGCGGCGCCGGAGTTCATGCGCCACCCGGCCCGGATTCGAGCGCTCCTGATGGAGAACGATGAGAACACGTTGGGTCATGGCCACTGACCAATTGGGTCTGACCCTAACCTGAGGGCTCCGCGGCCGCTTCGCAAGGGCCGGGTTGCCACAGGCCGGGCTTAATCGAACCGCCCGAGCCTGCGCCCCCAGCCCCTTACATGGCGCTAATGCCGCCGTCGATCTTGATTTCCGAGCCGGTCACGAACTTCGACTCGTCCGAGGCAAGATAAAGAACCGCATAGGCCACGTCGTCCGGATCGCCGACGACGCCGAGCGGCACCTGCTTGGAGAGCTTTCTGACCAGTTCCTCTTTCGACATGCCGCGCGTCATGCCGTCCAGGATCGGCGTGTCGATGAAGGTCGGGTGGATCGAGTTCGAGCGGATGCGGTAGCCGCGCTTGGCGCAATGGAGCGCCACCGATTTGGACAAGAGCCACACGGCCGCCTTCGCCGCATTATAGGCCGCCATGTTGTGGCCGGCGATCAGGCCCGCGATCGACGAGGTGTTGATGATCGAGCCCGGCGCATGAGGCACCATGTAGGGGATGGCGTATTTGCAGCCGAGAAAGACGGAATCGACGTCCACCGCCTGCACATGCTTGAACATTTCGAAGTCGGTATCCTCGACCGTCGTGCCGCCGCCGATGCCGGCATTGTTGAAAAGGACATTGAGGCCGCCCATCGCCTTGTTGGCGAAGGCGAGCGCGTCCTTCCACTGATCCTCGCGCGTGACGTCGAGGCCGACGGCGAAAGCCCTGCCCGGATACTTGGCGTTGATCTCCTCGGCGACCGCCTTCGCGCCTTTCTCGTTGATGTCGGCGAGCGTGACCAGCGCGCCCTCCTTCGCCAGCATCGCCGCCGATGCCTGGCCAAGACCCTGCGCGCCGCCAGTGACGAACGCCTTCTTTCCTTCGACGCGCCCCATATCGTTCTCCTTTGATGTTTGGTTGCGGTTGATTTTAATTCGGTGGTTTCGATGTTCTTCTAATGCATGGCCTTATTGGTCGGCGCGCCGGGGAAGGGCCGTCCGGTCAATTCAGACGTCGCCTCGCCTACCATCATGTTTTGCGGGGCGACGCGGATAGCGCGGAACTGCCGCCGCAGGGCCGATGTCTTGTGGACCGGCATGCCCTCGCGGGAAGCCGCCGGTTTGGTCTCGACCTTGCTCATCCCGCTCTCCTCACGCGCCGAGCTTCAGCCGGTTGGCGATGTTGTTCTTCTGCATGTTGGACGAACCGCCGACAATGGGCAGGCTCACCGCGTCGCGCACATAGCGTTCCATGTCCATCGCGTCGGACAAGCCATAGGCGCCGGTGACGCGCTGACACATCTGCGTCACCTCCGCCGCGCCCTCGCAGCAGAAAAGCTTCGCCATCGAGGTTTCGACCGAGCAGGGCCGGTCATGATCGGCGAGCCAGGCGGCGCTGTAGAGCATCAGCCGCATGGCGCGGACCTTGGTGCGGGCATCCGCCAGCGTATGCCGGATCGCCTGATGACCGGCAATGGCGCGGCCGAACTGCGCGCGCTCTTCGGCATAGGCCCAGGCATCGGCGACGGCGGCTTCGGCAAGGCCGAGCGCGCAGGCCGACAGCTCCAGCTTCTCGACCTCGAGCGCGCGGCCCGCCAGCTGCTCCCAGCCGCGGTTCCACATCTCCTCGCCGCCCAGAATGTTCGCCGCCGGCACCCGCACATCGTCGAAACTGACATCCTTCGTCTCGACGCCCCGGATGCCGAGATGGCCGAGCGGCGTGATCGTGATGCCGTTGAGCGTCGGCGGCACCAGGACGATGGAAAGATTTTTGTAGCGCGCCTCCTTCGGACCGGACCGCAGCAGGCAGAAAATGTAGTCGGCGATATGCGCCCCGGTGCACCAGCGCTTGGACCCGTTGATGACGATCTCGTCGCCGTCCCGCCGCGCGCTCGTTTCGACCGAGGCGAGATCGCCGCCGACATTGGGCTCGGAAAGCCCATAGGCAAAGAGAAGCTTGCCGGCTGCGACCTTCGGCAGGAGATCGCGCTTCTGCGCCGCGCTGCCGCGCTCGCCGAGATTCATGCCCGCATAACAGACCGCCATGATGTAGGGGCAGGCAACCGCGACCGAACGCTTCGCCAGTTCCTCGATGACGGCCATCGTCGCGTAGATGTCGATGCCCGCCCCGCCGTAAGCTTCTTCGACGGTGAGCCCCATCAGGCCCATATCGGCGAGCCTGGCCACCACCTCGCGGGGATAGATGTTGCCGCGGTCCCAATCCCGGGCGCGTTCGCGCGGCATCTCGGCGGCCACGAACCGCCGGACGCTGTCGCGCAGCAGGCGCACAGGCTCCGGCTCGTCGAAATTGAGGGGCTGGTCCATCGCCGCGTCCATCCTAGCGTCCCTTGAAAACCGCGGGACGCTTTTCCAGAAACGAATGCACCGCCTCGCGATGATCCTCGGTCGCGAAGGTCTGCATCTCATAGGCGATCGAGGCATCGAGAATGGAATGGGCGAGCTGCTTCAGCCCGATATTGACCGCGACCTTGGTGTAGCGGATCGCCTGCAGCGCCCCGCCCGCAAGCCGCGCGGCGAAGGCATCGACATGCGCATCGAGCGCCTCGTCCGGCACGACATGATTGACGAGACCGATGCGCTCGGCCTCCCTGGCCTTCACCGGATCGCCGGTCATGAGATATTCCTTGGCCCGCGCATAGCCGACAAGCTGCGGCCAGATGATCGCGCCGCCATCACCCGCGACGATGCCGGCCCGCACATGCGGATCGGCGAAGCGCGCGGTGTCGCCGGCGAAAATCACGTCGCACATCAGTGCCAGCGTTGCGCCGAGGCCGACCGCGGGCCCGCGCACCTTGGCGACGATCGGCTTTTCGAGATCGAGCAGCGAGAAGACGATGCGTTTGGCTTCCGCCGCATCGGGCCCGCTTTCGCCCGCCTCGAAAGACCGCTTCATCCAGTTGAGATCGCCGCCGGCCGAGAAGGCCGCGCCCTCGCCGGTCAGGATGACGACGTCGGACGCCGCGTCGTCGGCGGCGTCGAGAAAAACCTGTGACAGCTCGCGGTGCATCTCGCCATCGACCGCGTTCATCAGCGCCGGATTGGAGAGCGCCAGCGTCAGCACGCGGCCCTGCCGGCTCGCCTTGATGCGCCTGTAGCGCCCGAAATCGGCCGGCTGGCGGCTCATGCTGTCCTCCCGTTTTTATATTGTTGCGCCGATTGTGGCGCGCGCCGACGCCGATGGAAAGCCAATCCGCAAGCGAAAACCCCGGCCGCGGGGGCCGGGGTTTCCAGTCGATGAACGCGAAGGGACCGGTATCAGCTGCCGGAGGTGAAGTGGAAGCCCACTTCCTTCGCCGCGGCGACCGCATCGTCGGGCTGCTCCTTGACGCCGGGTTCGCCGAAGACTTCGATCTTGCCGGGCGCGCCCTCCAGAACCGCCGCATAGCCGAGGCGATCGGCGCGCGTGACCTCTGTGAAGTTCAGACCTTTGTCGGTGCTGTAGCCGACATAGCCCTGCAACCCGACCAGAACAATCGTGCCGTTGGTGAGTTCAACGCCGCCGCCGATCGACTTGTCGGTGCCGCTGTTGATCTTGGTCCAGGTGGCGCCGTCATCCGCCGAACGATAGACGTTGCCGCGCATGCCATAGATGAGCGCCGTGCCGTCGCTGAGCGACATTCCACCCCAGAACGAGCCTTCATAGCCCGTCTTGATTTCGGTGAAAGTCTTGCCGTGATCGGTCGAGCGGTAGACCGTGCCGAGTTCGGCCGCGACGAGGATCGTGCCCTGCTTCGTCGCGAAGGTCTGGTTGAGGTGGTTGTCTTCCTTGCTGTCGACGAGCAGCGTGCGCTGCGTCCAGGTCTTGCCGCCGTCCTGCGTCTCGATGACGAAGGAGAAGGCGCCCATAGCGAAGCCGTGGTTCGCGTTTTCGAAATAGACCGTCATGATCGGCGACTGCGCCGCTTCGTCGTGATAGGCGAGCGTCCAATGGTCTCCGCCGTCTTCGGTCTTGATGACCGTGCTGTCGTGACCGCCGGCGAAACCGAGCTTGTCGGTGACGAAGTAAACGCTGGTCAGCGTGACCTGCGTCGGCACCGAGGCCGCCTGAATCCAGGTCTTGCCTTGGTCGTCCGAATAGATGACATGGCCGAACTCGCCGACGCCGATCAGCCGCTTGCCGGCAGTCGTCGCCGCAAGCAGCAAGTCCTTGGTCGCAAGCTGCGACGGCGTCGAATATTCGATCGCGTTCGGAC
>DASVNC010000232.1:0-12458 GCA_036384055.1 Parvibaculum sp. | reverse complement strand
CACGGTAACGCAGGCGAGCCTCAATTGGCATCCGAACATCTCGTTTCAGGTATGGCCGGCCGGTACGCGACGGCGCTCTTTGAACTCGCCGAGAGCGAGGGGTCGCTCGACGCTGTCGCCGCCGATCTGGGCAGCCTCCGTCAGCTTCTCGACGAGAGCGCCGATCTGCGCCGTCTCGTCGCCAGCCCCGTTTTCGGCGCCGACGATCAGGCCAAGGCTTTCAGCGCGATTCTCGAGCGCGCGGGCATCAAGGGCCTCGTCGCCAACTTCACCGGGCTCGTCATCAAGAACCGCCGCCTCTTCGCGCTGCCGGATATGATCACGGGTTTCACGCGCCTCCTTGCCGCCAAGCGCGGCGAGATGTCGGCCGATGTAACCTCCGCGCATCCGCTCTCGGACGCGCAGCTCCAGAGCCTCAAGCAGTCGCTCAAGGCCGCCACCGGCCGCGACGTGCAGATCAATACGAAGGTCGATGAAGGACTTCTCGGCGGGCTGATCGTCAAGGTCGGCAGCCGCATGATCGACTCTTCGCTGAAGACCAAACTCAACTCACTTAAGCTTGCCATGAAAGAGGCTTCCTGATGGACATTCAGGCTGCGGAAATTTCCGCAATCCTCAAGCAGCAGATCAAAGGATTCGGCGCCGAAGCGCAGGTATCCGAGATCGGCCAGGTGCTCTCCGTCGGTGACGGTATCGCCCGCGTCTACGGTCTCGACAACGTCCAGGCGGGCGAAATGGTCGAGTTTCCCGGCGGCGTGCGCGGCATGGCGCTGAACCTTGAAAGCGACAATGTCGGTGTCGTGATCTTCGGCAACGACCGCGAGATCAAAGAGGGCGACACGGTGAAGCGCACCGGGTCGATCGTGGACGTGCCTGTCGGCAAGGGCCTGCTTGGCCGCGTCGTCGATCCGCTCGGCAATCCGATCGACGGCAAGGGTCCGATCGTTTCGTCGGAACGCCGCCGCGTCGACGTGAAGGCGCCCGGCATCATCCCGCGGAAATCGGTGCATGAGCCGATGCAGACCGGCCTCAAGGCCATCGACGCGCTGATCCCGATCGGCCGCGGCCAGCGCGAGCTCATCATCGGCGACCGCCAGACCGGCAAGACCGCCATCGCCATCGACGCGATCCTCAACCAGAAGCCGCTCAACCAGGGCAACGACGAAGGCAGCAAGCTTTATTGCATCTACGTCGCCATCGGCCAGAAGCGTTCGACGGTTGCGCAGATCGTGAAGACGCTGGAAGAGAACGGCGCACTTCAGTACACGATCGTCGTCGCCGCGACCGCTTCCGATCCCGCGCCGCTGCAGTTCCTGGCGCCGTTCGCCGGCTGCACCTTCGGCGAATATTTCCGCGACAACGGCATGCATGGCCTGGTCGTTTATGACGATCTCTCCAAGCAGGCCGTGGCCTACCGCCAGATGTCGCTGCTGCTGCGCCGTCCGCCGGGACGCGAAGCCTATCCGGGCGACGTCTTCTATCTGCATTCCCGTCTTCTCGAGCGCGCTGCGAAGCTCAACGACGAGAACGGCAAGGGCTCGCTCACCGCTCTGCCGATCATCGAGACGCAGGCGAACGACGTGTCGGCCTATATTCCGACTAACGTCATCTCGATCACCGACGGCCAGATCTTCCTTGAAACGGACCTCTTCTATCAGGGCATCCGTCCGGCGGTGAACGTCGGTCTGTCGGTGAGCCGCGTCGGTTCGTCCGCCCAGATCAAGGCGATGAAGCAGGTTGCCGGCAAGATCAAAGGCGAGCTCGCGCAGTACCGCGAAATGGCGGCCTTCGCGCAGTTCGGCTCCGACCTCGACGCCGCGACGCAGCGCCTCCTGAACCGCGGCTCGCGCCTGACCGAGCTTCTGAAGCAGAAGCAGTTCTCGCCCTTGAAGGTCGAAGAGCAGGTCGTCGTGATCTATGCCGGCGTCAACGGCTATCTCGACAAACTGCCGGTCTCCGATGTCGGCCGCTACGAGGAAGAGCTGCTGCGCACGGTTCGCACGAGCCATGCCGGCATTCTCGACGCGATCCGCAGCGAGAAGCAGATTTCGAACGACACCGAAGTGAAGCTGAAGTCGGTCGTCGAGAGCTTCTCCAAAGCATTCGCTTGAGCATAGGCGCTTGAGCAAAGGCGCTTGGGCACAGGCAAACAGGTAAAGGCGAATGGCGAGCCTCAAAGACCTTAGAAACCGCATCGCTAGCGTGAAGGCGACGCAGAAGATCACCAAGGCGATGCAGATGGTCGCCGCGGCGAAGCTGCGCCGTGCGCAGGAGGCCGCCGAGGCCGCGCGCCCCTACGCGCAACGCATGGACCGGGTGCTGGCCAATCTCGCGGCTGGCATGGCGGGACGCGCCGACGCGCCGAAGCTTCTTGCGGGCACGGGCTCCGATCAGGTTCACCTCGTCGTCGTGGCGACGGCGGATCGCGGGCTTTGCGGCGGTTTCAATTCGTCGATTTCGCGGCTCGCGCGTGAGCATATCTACAAGCTCACCCGCGAAGGCAAGACGGTGAAGATCGTCACGGTCGGCCGCAAGGGACGCGACGCGCTGAAGCGGCTGTTCGGCGACAAGATCATCAAGAGCTTCGAGTTCACCGGCGTGCGCCGCATGGGCTTTGCGCAGGCCGAGGAAGTCGCGGATACGGTGCTCTCGCTTTTCGAGGCGGGTGAGTTCGATGTCGCAACGCTTTTCTATTCGAAGTTCCAGAACGTCGTGACGCAAATCCCGACCGCCCAGCAGCTCATTCCGGCCAGCGTGCCGGCGGGTGCGGGCGCCGGTGTCGATCTCGGCGGCGCTGTCTACGATTACGAGCCCGACGAGGCGGAGATCCTGAAGGATCTGCTGCCGCGCAACCTCACAGTCCAGATTTTCCGGGCGCTGCTCGAGAATGTCGCGGGCGAGTTCGGCGCCAAGATGTCGGCGATGGACAATGCGACGCGCAACGCGGGCGAGATGATCAAGAAATTGAACATCACCTACAACCGCTCGCGTCAGGCGATGATCACCAAGGAACTGATCGAAATCATTTCGGGCGCAGAAGCCCTCTGAAGATACGCCCCATCCGGGGAAGATGAAGGACAATGCCATGAGCAACGTAGTCGGCAAGATCGCCCAGGTTATCGGCGCCGTCGTGGACGTCGAGTTCCCCGACAATCTGCCCGCCATTCTGAACGCGCTGGAAGTGACCAACAACGGTCAGCGCCTGGTTCTCGAAGTGGCGCAGCATCTGGGCGAGAACACGGTTCGCGCCATCGCAATGGACACGACCGAAGGCCTCACCCGCGGCGACGAAGTGCGCGACACGGGCGGCGCGATTTCGGTGCCGGTCGGCGAGGGCTGCCTCGGCCGCATCATCAACGTCATCGGCGAGCCGGTGGACGAAGCCGGTCCGGTGAAGTTCGAAAGCCGCCGTGAAATCCATCAGGACGCGCCCGCCTTCGTCGAACAATCGACGGAAGCCGAAATGCTCGTCACGGGCATCAAGGTCGTCGATCTGCTCGCGCCTTATGCGCGCGGCGGCAAGATCGGCCTCTTCGGCGGCGCCGGCGTCGGCAAGACGGTTCTCATTCAGGAACTCATCAACAACATCGCCAAGGCGCATGGCGGATATTCGGTGTTCGCCGGCGTCGGCGAGCGCACGCGCGAAGGCAACGACCTCTATCACGAGATGATCGAGTCGGGCGTCAACAAGGATCCGCACGAGAACAACGGCGATACGACCGGCTCGAAATGCGCGCTGGTGTTCGGCCAGATGAACGAGCCGCCGGGAGCCCGCGCCCGCGTCGCGCTGACCGGCCTCACCGTCGCCGAGCATTTCCGCGACAAGGGCCAGGACGTGCTCTTCTTCGTCGATAACATTTTCCGCTTCACGCAGGCGGGTTCGGAAGTGTCGGCTCTGCTTGGCCGTATTCCTTCGGCCGTGGGCTATCAGCCGACGCTCGCGACCGACATGGGCGCGCTGCAGGAGCGCATCACCACGACGACCAAGGGTTCGATCACTTCGGTGCAGGCCATTTACGTGCCTGCCGACGACTTGACCGACCCGGCGCCTGCCGCCTCCTTCGCGCATCTTGACGCGACGACCGTGCTCAACCGCGCGATCTCGGAAAAGGGCATCTATCCCGCCGTGGACCCGCTCGACTCGACCAGCCGCATTCTCGAGCCGCGCGTCGTCGGTCAGGAGCACTACGAGACCGCTCGCCGCGTGCAGGAAATCCTGCAACGCTACAAGTCGCTGCAGGACATCATCGCCATTCTCGGCATGGATGAGCTTTCGGAAGAAGACAAGCTCGTCGTCGCCCGCGCCCGCAAGATCGAGCGCTTCCTGTCGCAGCCGTTCTTCGTCGCCGAAGTGTTCACCGGTTCGCCGGGCGTGCTCGTCGACATCAAGGACACGGTCAAAGGCTTCAAGGGTCTTTGCGACGGCGATTACGACCATCTGCCGGAAGCCGCCTTCTACATGGTCGGCACGATCGAGGACGCGGTGAAGAAAGCCGAACGTCTCGCGGCCGAAGCGGCTTGAGCCTGAAGGATCGGTAGACGTTCATGGCTGACAAGCTTCACTTCGACCTCGTCTCGCCCGAGCGGCTTCTGCTCTCGGAGAGCGTCGACATGGTGACGGTGCCGGGCAAGGAAGGCGATTTCGGCGTGCTCGCGGGCCACGCCCCGGTCATGACGACGCTGCGGCCCGGCGTCATCAACGTCGACGATGCCGGCCGTGCGCAGCAGCGCATTTTCGTGCGCGGCGGCTTTGCCGAAGTGACGCCGGCCGGTCTGACGATCCTTGCCGAACATGCGATCCCGCTCGCCGAGCTCGATGAGGCTGCGCTCGATGCCGAGATCGCAAATGCCGAGGAAGACGTCGCGGACGCCAAAAGCGACGAGACGCGCCTTTCCGCGCAGGAAAAGCTCGACCATCTGAAGCAGCTCCGTCAGTCGCTTTAAGGCGGTTCGCCGGAAATACCAGCCGAACAGGCCCGGAGCTCGACAGGCTCCCGGGCCTGCGGTTTTTTGGCACGTGTTGCAACCTTATCCCATTGCTTGCATTGCGATATACTCAGCGCGAGGCCAAGCTTCGGGGGCGATCTCGGGCAGGTAGGACATGAGCGGTCACTGGACACTCGACGACATCGAATGGAACGCCTTCGACGCCGGTAAGGTCGATGCCGAGATTCTGCGCGCGGTGAAAGCGGCGTCGGTGGTCGAGTTCAACTCGCCGGACTACGTGACCTATCTCTGCAACGTCTTTGCCGGGAAGCCCGAAATTCACGCGCTCATCCGCCAGTGGGGCGCCGAAGAGGCGCAGCATGGTCTGGCACTGGCGCGCTGGGCCGAGCTTGCGGATCCTTCGTTCGACTTCAAGGCGGCCTTCCGGCGCTTCCAGCAGGGCTATGCCATCCCGAAGGACATGCAGACATCGGTGCGCGGTAGTGCTGCCGGCGAGATGATCGCGCGCTGCGTCGTCGAGAGCGGCACGTCCTCCTATTACACGGCCATCAAGGACAGAACCGACGAGCCGGTGCTGAAGCAGATCGCCGCCAATATCGCCGCCGACGAGTTCCGCCACTACAAGCTTTTTTACGACACGTTCAAAGGTATCGAAGGCGAATTGCCGTCGATCTTCGGGCGCGTCCGCGTGGCGCTGGGGCGGCTGAACGAAGCGGACGACGACGAACTTTCATGCGCCTATTACGCGGCGAATACGCCGACAGACGGCAGTGTCGCCTATGATCGCGCCACCTTCGCGCGGGCCTATGCGCGCGGCGCCGTCGCCATTTACGGGCGTCAGCATGTCGAGCGGCTGGTCGCGATGGTCGGCAAGGCGGTCGGGCTTAAGCCGCACGGCCTCGTGATGCGGATTTTGTCGCCGGTCGTCTGGGCGGTCTGGCGCCTGCGGGCCCGCTCGCTCACGCGCGTCGCGGCCTGACGCTCAGGAGTCGCCGGCAAGCCAGGAGACTTCCTCCGCCGCACCCTTGCGATTTCTCATGTCGAAATAGACGAGCGAGCCTTTCTCGATCTCGTAAGCGCTGGCAAGAGCGGGCGCCGCCGCATCGGCGCTTTCGCCGATCAATTTTCCATGCGAGATCAGCTCGCCGCGCTGCACGTAAATGGCGCCGAGGCCGGCGATGACGAGGCGGTGCCTGCCGCCGTCGAGCGCCAGGATCACGACGCCGGAATAGCCCTTGAACGTGCCGGCGAAGAGCACCTTTCCGTTGACGGGGCTTTTCAGCTTGCAGGCGCCGGGCAGCAGAAGGGCGACGCCGGGCGAACGCCCGCGCATGACCTGTCTGCCCCCGCTCTCTGGAACATCGCCGCCATCTGTCCGGCTGACCGCGCCGTATTCGTCGACGGTGCAGCGGGCATCCCGGTGTTCCGGCTTCGGAGGAACGGCGGCGGCGGCTTTCGGCGCGGCCTGCGGAAGCGCCGAAGCGCGCGGCTTTTGCGGGCGCTGCGCGGGTTCCGGTTTGGCGGGCGGCGACGCTGCCTCGCCCATTCTTCTTGCCGGTTTGGTTTTGGGCGGCTTGCCGGTCGTCACCGCGCCCTGTTCGGCTGCGGGCGCAGGCAGCTCGCCCGCTTTCATGCCGGCATTCAGATCGTCGCAGATCGCGGCATAGTCCGCGGGCCAATCTTTCGTGCTCGTCCCGCGCAGGCAATCGCCGAGATTGATCGTTGAAGATTCTTCGTCGCGCGCCTCTGCATCGCCAAAGAAGCCGAGAGGGTCGGCGTCAATTCTGAGCAGCGTGCCCGCGGGCCCGATCGTCCGCGCGACGAACCCCATGTCGGACAAGGAGAGCGCGGTAATACCGATCGACAACGCAAAGAGCAGACGCAGGATCACACGCATGATGAAGACCGATATCTTTCATCCCGTCCGTGCCCGATCAATGCATCCTATATCCAAGTCCACATGAATGGTTCCTGAATAAATGTCTCTCGACAATTGCACGAAAGGATCACAGATCAGCCAAGTTCCATCGTTTTGCTCCGGCGCGCTCGCCGTTACATTTCTCGACGAATGTCTAGAGGGTCCGGATACGGATTTTGTCATAGGCTGCTGGCGGGGTGCTAAGGCCGTCCGCAGGGTGGTTACATGCGTGCCCAGGGTATAAGTGCGTCCGAACAATACTGGCGGGACAGATACGGAATGCCGCCGAGGCCGGAGACGCCGGAAGCGTCGAACGTCTACAGGATCAGGCCAAGACGGGGCCGCCGCTTCGCAAGAAGCATTGCACGTCTCGCCGGCGCCAGACCGCTGCGCTCCCGTTGGCGCCGCTATGCTCTCCTGAAAGTGAGCTTCGCGGTATTCGCCGTTGTTCTGCTCGCGGGCGTTGCCGCGCTTTTCGATCGCGCGGCGCCGCAAGCCGCGCCCGACACGCCTGCTTATGCGCTCATTGCGAGCGCGCAGCCCTCGCCGCCGCCCGCGGCGGCAAGCGATGCGCAGGTCAGGCAGGTTGCGGCGCTCAACAACGACAAGCTGCTTGCCGATCTTACCGCCGCGAATGAAGCGGGGCTTGTCGCGCTGCAAGGTTATATTCTGACCGGCAGCGACGGTTTCAGGACCGAATGGGAAAACGCCGTCGCCAAGTTCGAGGCGACACGCAGCGCGGTCGTGCGGGATTCGCGGTCATGGACTGACGGCGGCCAGCTCGTTGAACTCGCGAGCCTGCAAAAGAACGCAGATACATTGATCGCGTCCGAGAGGCTTCTGGCGAGCCTCGTCGGCACGCCGAACCGTCTCCCGGGTCTCAGGCTCTATACCGAGGATGTCGATCCGGCATTCGGGCAGGCCCTGGCGCTGATCGATGCGACGCTGCAATCCATTCTCGCCTCCAACCGGCCTGATGCGGCGGCGAGTGTCGATGCGCTCGCGCATGTCAGGGGCGACATCAATATGGTCCGGCTCGACGTGGCGAGCTATCTGCCCTCGACGGAGGCGGCGCTTCCCGATGAACTGAAGGCGAGCTACGCGGCGTTTGAAGCCGCGCCATCTGTTATCGCACAGTTGCGCGGCAAGGTCGGGCCGCAGGATCAGGCGCGTCTCGACCGCCTGGCGGTTCTTCTCCAGCATAGCGATGGACAGATCCGGCAGATTCTCCTGCTGAAGCAGACGCCGCGCTGGGACTATGCCGACTATGTATTCAAGGACAAGGTGCGGCCGCTCGCCGAGAAAATCACCTCGGTCGTCGCGGCCTGGCGCGCGGCGAGCTGAACGGAGGCCTATTTGACGGGTTTGCCGAAGGGCGCGAAGTCTCTCGCCACGCGCTCATAGATTGCGTGCTTGAAGGGCACGACGAGCTTGGTGAGTTCGGCAATCGGCACCCAGGCCCATTCGCTGAATTCCTGATGGGCGTCGGCAGCGATGTCGACGTCGCGGTCGTGCCCGAGAAAGCGCATGGCGAACCAGCGTTGCTTCTGGCCGCGATATTTGCCCTTGAGGGCGTGGCCCACCAGTTCAGGCGGCAGATCATAGGTCAGCCAGTCGTCGATCTCGCCGATGATTTCGGCCTTGTCGACGCCGGTCTCTTCCTTCAATTCGCGGAAAGCCGCTTCGCGCGGCGTTTCGCCCTTGTCGATCCCGCCTTGCGGCATCTGCCATGTGTGAGCGCCAAGGTCGACGGCCTGAATGCGGTTGCCGACCCAGACAAGGCCGTCCTTGCTGAAGAGGGCGACGCCGACACAAGGCCGATAGGGCAGGCTGTCGGCCGGCACGATCTTTCTTTTTCCGGGCGCAATCGATTTTGGCATCACGGATTTCCGGTCAATTCATTGCTTCAATCGGCTTTGGCGATCGCCGTCGCGGTTGCGGGCACCAGCACGAAACCCTTGTCTTTCAGCGTCTGCGTCCAGGCCGTTACAGCATCGACCGTGACGGGGAAGCCGGTGGCGACGCCGACGGCGGTGCCAGATTGCTTCGCCGCCGCTTCGAGCGCGGTCAGCGACTGGGCAATGATGTCAGGGTTCTGGACCGGATCGATCAAGCGCGTGCCGAGGACGAAGGGCAGACCGGCGTCCTCGGCGAGTTTCGGCGCGAGGCTGCGCTGGGACGCGCCATTGTCGACATACATCACGCCGCGCGCCTTCAGGGCGGTCAGGATGGGTCCGAGCGCGCTCGGCGAACTGGTGAAGCGCGCGCCCTGATAATTCATGACGCCCGCATAGCCGGCAAAGCGGCTGAGCAGCCAGTTCAGCCGCGCGATATTGTCGGTCGGCTGCAGGCTGGTCAGCAGCGTATAGGGGCCGGGATCGTTCTGGGGATAGCCGAAGGGCTCCATCGGCAATTCGAGCAGGACTTCATGGCCGGCATCCCGCGCCTTTCTGATCCAGTCCTGAAGATGGGCGCCATAGGGCGCGAAGGAGAGCGTGACCTCCGGTGGCAGGGTTTCGATCGCATGTGTCGTGGCGCTATCGGAAATCCCCATGCCGCCGACGATCAGCGCGATGCGCGGGCCGGCCGGCAGCCCTTTGGGAAGCGGCCGCGCATAGACTTTCCACGGCTGGCGGCCATTCTTTGCGATGATGGGCAAAGGCCCCTGCCGTCCCTGCTCGACGAGGGCGGGGTCCGGCACCGGCTTCAGCGCCACCAGCGCGCTTGCCACCGCGCCGGCGCCGGTCTGGGCGCCCGAGATGCTTTCGGCGCCGAGAATCTTGACGTCGCCGCCGGCCGCGTCGCCGCTCTGATCGTCGTCGCTCTTGTCTGCCCCGACGCGCTTGGCGGCGTCAAGGAGCGCCTGTTCGTCGGGGCTCGGCTTGTCGGTGTCCGTGTCGTCGGGCGGCGTTGTGCCGGCTGCGGCGGGCGGGGTCGCGGTGTCCGCCGGAGGTGCGGTCTCATCGTCATTCGCGCCGGTCCGCAGAAGTTTGTCCGCGACGGCGGCAGGCTCAGGCGCCAGCGCGAGATCGACCACGGGCTCGCCGGCGAGCCGGCCATCGCTCAACAGCAGATAGGCCGCGACCCCGCCATAGACGAGAGCGACAAAGAGGGCCGCGAAAGCGAGGAGGCTCGGCCGTCGGCGTGTTCGCTCTGACGTGTCGCTCAATCCCTTACCGGCCATTGCCCCCGCCATAGCCCCGCATGTTCAAGACACCGGCATCCGAACGAACCGACGGAATGCGCATCGGCGCTTCCGTCAGTTGGCGTTCGCCGCCGAGGCGCTCTTGAAGGCCGCGTCCTTGCGAACGCCATTCAGAAGATCGATCGCATAAAGAAGCTGCTTGTCGTCCTTCTTGTCCGCCGGCACGTAGCTGTCGGAGCCGGCAATTTCCTTCGCGCCCTGTTCGGCGGCGAGGTGGCCCGGCAGTTCCGCTTCGCCGGTGATCAGCGTGCGCTTTTTCAGCTTCGGATCGGTGTTCTGCTCGACCTGAATGTCGGGCTGGATGCCCTTGGCCTGGATCGAGTGGCCGGACGGCGTGTAGTAGCGCGCCGTCGTCAGGCGCAGCGCGCCGTCGGAGCCGAGCGGAATGATCGTCTGAACCGAACCTTTGCCGAAAGACCGTGTGCCGAGGATCGTCGCGCGGCGATGATCCTGCAGCGCACCGGCGACGATTTCGGATGCCGATGCAGAGCCGCCATTGACCAGCACGATGACCGGCTTGCCGTCGGTGAGGTCGCCGCCGCGCGCGTTATAACGCTGCGTGTCCTCGGGATGACGGCCGCGCGTCGAAACGATCTCGCCTTCGGCGATGAAATCGCCGGAGACGGTGATCGCCTGATCGAGAAGACCGCCGGGATTGTTGCGCAGATCGAGGATGTAGCCCTTCACGTGGTCTGAGCCGATCTGCTTCTGCAGCGTGTGGATCGCTTCATCGAGAAGCTCGCCCGTCTGTTCATTGAACGACGTAATGCGGATATAGGCGATGTCGCCCTCGCGGTGATACTTCACCGACTTGATGGTGATGACGTCGCGCGTCAGCTTGACGTCGAAAGGATCGTCGACGCCCTTGCGGACGACCGTCAGTGTGACGGAGGTGTTGACCGGCCCGCGCATCTTGTCGACGGCGTCGCTCAGCGTCATTCCGAGGATCGGCTTGCCGTCGATGTGCGTGATGTAGTCGGCGGGGCGCATGCCGGCGCGGCTGGCGGGCGTATCGTCGATCGGGGTCACGACCTTGACGACGCCGTTCTCCATCGTGACCTCGATGCCGAGGCCGCCGAACTCGCCGCGCGTCTGGACCTGCATGTCGCGGAAATTTTTCGGGTTCATGTAGCTCGAATGCGGATCGAGCGAAGTCAGCATGCCGTTGATGGCGGCTTCGACCAGTTTGGTGTCGTCGGTCGGTTCGACATAGTCGGCGCGGACGCGCTCGAAGACGTCGCCGAAAAGATTGAGCTGGCGATAGGTGTCGCTGTCGTCGGCATGGGCCGCGCTCTCAAAAATCACGGGCTGGAGCGCGAAAATCGAAAGCGCCGAAAGGACGGTTCCGACTGCGAGGCCGGCGATCACAGACTTGTTCATTTATCCACGAGCCTTCTTGTCACTCATCATCAGCCAGGGGCGAGGGTCGATCGGATCGCCGTCTTTCCGGAATTCTATATACAGCGCCGGGCGTTGACCGGAGCTTACTTTGTGGCCAGCCATGCCGCTACGCCCGGCCGACCCGTTTTCGCCGACCAGGCTGTCTTCATCGGAGGTTGAACCCATGATGCCGACAGGCTCTCCGGCGAGGATGTTCTGGCCAGCTAAGCCATTGATTCTCGTCATGCCTGCCAACAGCACATGGTATCCTTCGCCAACCGATATGATCAAGAGTTGGCCGTAGCGGCGGAAGGTTCCCGCGAAGACGATTTTGCCGTCGAAGGGGGCGATAACCTGAGCGCCGGGCCTTGTGCCGATGGTCAACCCCTGGGTCTTGCCGCCAAGGCCGTTCGGTTCACCGAAACCCCTGACGATCACACCCGCGGCGGGCAGCCGTACAAGCCCTTTTGCCTGCGAAAAAAGGCGCGAGGATGGCACGCCGGGCTCACGCTCGGGCGGCGACAACATCGCCGTTTGCGTGTTCGGCTGAGCGGCAGGTCCGGCGCTCGCCGGGTTCTCTCCGCCGGATGAGGCCGGCGGTTCGATATCGGCCTCCGAGGGGGCAAGCGGCGGGGCCGTCCGATCAGCTTCGTTTTCCGGCCTTGTTTGGGGCCGATTTTCGGGACGGCTTTCCGGCAGACGGGCGGCCGCTTCGGTTTCAAGGCGGCCGATCAGATCGTTGAGGTCGGTTGCTTCCCGCGCGAGCCGCTCGCCCCTGGCTTTCTCGCTTTCGGCGGCGGCGGTCAGGGTCTGCTGGCGGGCGAGCTTGCGGGTCAGGAGCGCCTGCAGATTGGCCCTGTCGCGCTCGAGGGAGGCCTTGGCCTGGGCCAAAGTCGTGCGTTCGGCGAGAATGCTCTCGCGTAATCGGGTCAATTCATCGAGGCGGGCCCGCAAGGCGGCGGCCTGCGCGCGCAGCTCCGGCACGGCGTCGCCGAGGAGAATGGCGCT
>DASVNC010000231.1:0-1591 GCA_036384055.1 Parvibaculum sp. | reverse complement strand
CTTCGAGGAAGGCGACAAGGTGAAAGTCACCCTGCGTTTCCGCGGCCGTGAAATGGCGCATCAGGAACTCGGCATGGCGCTCCTGAACAAGGTCAAGGATCAGGTCGAACCGATCGCCAAGATCGAAGCCTATCCCCGCCTGGAAGGCCGCCAGATGGTCATGGTGCTGGCGCCGAAATAAGGCCGCCGCATAGGTCCTGAAAAAGAAAAGGCCCGGATCGCTCCGGGCCTTTTTCCTTTCTCTCACCGCCTCGGCAGCGTGTCGCGCAGGACGTCCGGCCTGTCGGTGAGGATCGCATCGACGCCGAGCCCGGCAAGGCGTTTCATCTCCGCCGGATCGTCCACCGTCCAGCACGACACCTTGAGGCCGAGCGCCTGTGCCAGCGCCGCCGTCTCCCCGGTGACGTCGCCATGCCAGGCGAACCAGCCGTCGGCGCCTGCCCTGTGCATCGCCTTCAGCATCCGCGCCGCGAAGCTGCCTTCCTCATGGCGCCAGTCGAAGCCCGCCATCCACGGCGCGCCGGCAGCCGAGGCCGCGCGCAGCCGCGCGTCTTCCGAGCCCGGCGCATCCTTCGCCGCCGAGGGGTCGGTCGGATCGATCTGGAAGAAGGGCAGCGTCGTGAAGGCGTTGGCAATGTCGGGCGCGATGTCGCGGGCGTGGCGAAGCGCCCGCCAGTCGAAGGAAACGAAAATCGTGTTGCGGCCCGCATCGAGTTTTCTGACCAGCGCCACGGCGGCGTCCGCCAGCGGCGCGGGCTCTGCCGATTGCGTGAGGTCGAGCAGCGCCGTCTTCAGCTCGACATAAAGCCTGAAGTCGGCCTTCGCCTGGGCGCGTGCCAGCCCATAGACATCTTCGAGCCGCGGGATGAGTTCGCCGTCGATCGGCGTCTGGCCGGGATAGCGCGCGCCATATTTCGCGCCGGGCTTCAGCCGGCCGATGTCGTAGCGGCGAAGCTCGGCATAGCTGAGCGACTTGACGAGCGGCGTCGGGCGCACGAGCCACTGGCCGTCGGCGCCGCGCGTACTGGCAGGCTTCAGGCTTTCGTCGTGATGCACCACCAGCACGCCGTCGCGGCTCAGATGCACGTCGAGCTCAACGCCGTCCGCGCCGATGTCTATGGCATGGGCGAAGGCGCCCAGCGTGTTCTCCGGCCAAAGCCCCGTGCCGCCGCGATGCGCGATTTGAAGAGGTGCCGCCATCCGTTTCGTCTCGCTCCCGTCTCACGCATGTCATTCCGGAGCGTCAAGCTACCGAGAGCCGCCACCCCCCGTTAGAAGAATTTCAATTTTTGCTCGACATAAATCTAAAGAGCTAGTTATTTAGATTTGTTCAACTGACCGGGAACGAGGATATCGGATGTTGCTGACAGCTTTGTGGAAGCACTGGATGGCTCGCCGCCGCATGTCGTTTTATGAGAGCCAGCACGCCATGCGCCGTGCTGTGGAAACCGCCGGCCCAGTCGATATGAGCTGGCTGACCGACGAGGCGCTGATGCGCATTGTCGAGGCGGAGCCGGGGTCGCTGCGCGCCGAGGCCGCCCACCACCGCCTCGAGGAACGCGCCCGCGAGCGCCTCGCCGCCGCGGCCGCC
>DASVNC010000230.1:0-5023 GCA_036384055.1 Parvibaculum sp. | reverse complement strand
GCGGTTATGCTCGCTCTGCGCTTCGCGCTGGGCGCGGCGCGCCTCCTGCTCGGCGGCAAGTGCTGCTTCGGCGGCGACGCGGGCCGCTTCGAACTGGCCGCGCGCGGCGGTCGAGACATCGCGGGCGGCGGAAAGCTCGGCTTCGAGATCGGTCAGGCGGTTGCGTTGTTCGAGGCGCCTGGCGGATGCGGTCGGCGCGTCGGCAGCCGCCGTGTAACCGTCCCAGCGCCACAGCGCGCCTTCGCGCGTGACGAGACGCTGGCCGGGTTTCAATTCGCGCTGCAGCCGCTTTCCGTCCGCCGCCTCGACAATGCCGATCTGCGAAAGGCGGCGCGACAGGGCGGCCGGGCCGGTGACGAATTTGGTGAGCGGCTCCGCGCCGGCGGGCAGGGATTGCGGCATATAGAATTCCGGCAGCGCATCCCAATGAGCAGGCGCCGCCACATCGCCCGGCACCGACAGGTCGTCGCCGATGGCGGCGCCGAGCGCCGTCTCATAGCCATGCGTCACTTGCACGGCGTCGATCATCGGCGGCCAGAGATCGCTTTCACCCACCGCGAGAAGATCGGCCAGCGTTTTCGCTTCCGCCGCGAGATCGCCTGCCTTGCGCTCGGCAACCGTCATCGGCTCGCGCGCCGCGCGTTCGGCCGCCTGCGCCTGCGCGCGGGCTTCTTCGGCTTCCAGCGCCGCGCGCTCGGCTTCGCCCTTGCGGACGGTCGCGGCGTCAAGCTCGCTCGATTTCAGATCGATCTCGGCCTGCTTCTCGGCGGCGTCCGTCAGCGAGGCCTGTTCAGTTGTGATGTCGCCGAGCTGGCGCGTCAGCCGTTCGATGCGCGCCTTCGCGGTGTCGATCAGCTTGTCGAGGCTCTGGCGTTCGGCGGCAAGCCGCGCGATCTGCTGGTTGAGGTCGTCCAGTTCGCGCTCATGCGCATCGAGCGAAGTCTGCGTCTCGCCGACGCGCTGGCGCGCGGTTTCCTGCGCTTCGGTCTGGCCGGCTTCGGCGCCGGAAAGCTCGGCCGTTTCGGCGTCGAGTTTACCGATAGCCGCCTCGGTGTCCTCGATCAGGCCGCGTTCACGGGCAAGATCCTGCCCGATCTGCTCCAGCCGTGCCGCCAGCCGCTCGGCTTGCGCCCTGGCGCGAGCTTCCTCGGCGTTGAGGTTGTCGCGCTCGATGGTCAGGCGGTGAAGTTTCGCGGCCTCGCGGGCTTCCGCTTCGCGCAAGGCCGGCAGGACTTCGCTTGCATCCGCTTCGGCGACGCTCGCCGCCGCCGCGTCGCGGGTGAGTTCTGTGACACGCGCATCGGTGGCGATCAGACGATCTTCCTCGCGCTTCAGCGCATCGACCGCCTGCGTCCATTTCAGATGCAGCAGGATCGCTTCCGTCTCGCGGATCTGGCCGGAGATGTTGCGATAGCGTGTCGCCTGGCGGGCCTGCCGCTTCAGGCTGGCAAGCTGCGATTCGAGCTGCGCGACCACATCGTCGAGCCGCGTCAGGTTCGTCTCCGCCGCCTTCAGCCGCAGTTCGGCCTCGTGGCGGCGCGTATAAAGACCCGTGATGCCCGCCGCTTCTTCGAGAATGCGGCGGCGGTTGATCGGCTTCGACGCGATGATCTGGGCGATCTGGCCTTGCCGCACCAGCGCCGGCGAATGTGCGCCGGTCGAGGCGTCGGCGAAGAGAAGCTGCACGTCGCGCGCCCGGACTTCGCGCCCGTTGATCCGGTAGGTCGAGCCTTCGTCGCGCTCGATCTTGCGCGAGACCTCGATGGTGTCGAACTCGTTATAGGCGGCAGGCGCCGAACGGTCGGCATTGTCGATATAGAGCGTCACTTCGGCGTGGTTGCGCGCCGGCCGTCCGGTGGTGCCGGCGAAGATCACGTCTTCCATGCCCGAGCCGCGCATGTTCTTGAACGAGTTCTCGCCCATCACCCAGCGCAGCGCCTCCAGAAGGTTCGACTTGCCGCAGCCGTTCGGACCGACGACGCCGGTCAGCCCCCGGTCGATGATAAGATCGGTGGGGTCGACGAAAGACTTGAAGCCGGAAAGGCGAAGGCGATTGAACTGCACGTATCTCGACCTTGATGCGGCCCGCCGGAAAACCGCGAGCCAGAGAAACGAAAACGGTTAGAGCAACGAAACGTCTACAGCTTTTCGGCCGGCGTCGATGGGCCTTGGGGCGCGGGCGTCTCGTCGGTTCCCGCCTTGTCGCCGCCGGGCAGATGCTTCTTCAGATATTTTTCGAACTCGTCATAGGGCAATGCGCCCGTGACCTTCTCGCCATTGATGAAGAAGGTGGGTGTCGAGTTGACGCCGAATTTCTCGGCGCCCCGCTGCGCCACGGTCTTCACATGATTGAAGATCGACTGATCCTTCATGCAGGCGTCGAACTTCTCGTCCGAGAAACCGCCCTGTTTCGCCAGCGCCTTCAGCGCGTCCATCGGCGTGTCGACAAAGGCCCATTGGGCCTGCGTGCTGAACAGCACCTCGACGAAGCCGAAATAGCGCTCCGGCCCGGCGCAATGCGACAGCATGAACGCCGCCGTCGCGATGGGGTCGAAGGGGAAGTCGCGCAGCACGTAATAGACCTTGCCCGTGTCGATATAGTTCTTCTTGAACTCGGGGAAAGTGTGCATCTCGAAGTCGGCGCAATGCGAGCAGGTGAGCGAGGCATACTCATAGACCGTGATCGGCGCGTTCTTGTCGCCCAGCGTCATGTCGCCAAGCGGCCCCGGCACGGCCAGTTCTTTCTGGAACGCCGTCTGGTCGCTCGGATCGGCCGGACTGCTGGTCAGGACGTCCTTCGCATGGAAGGTCCGATAGCCGACAAAGCCAAGCACGAGCACGGCCAGAACAGCGGCCGCCGCTATCGCGATAACCCGATTTTGATTCACTCTTCCTAGTCCCCACTAGATGTTGAGGCATTATGGCCTCGAGGGCTTGGGCCCTCAACCAATCGTTTCTCTTGCACAGCCCCGAGAATCGAGACTCATGCCCTCAAAACCGGGCCTGGCGCCCGTTTCCGGAAGTTCTCCCCAGAATTCGTGTCCCCAGCCGCTCAAGCGCCGTCTTGAGCCCGGGTTCCGCAATCGGCTGCAGGGTTTCCGCCAGTGCCGCCTGCTCATGCGGGGCGAGCGGCCGCGGCGCCTGCCGCCGCGCCTTGGCCCTCGCCGGCAGCGGGCCTTGCACCAGCTTCAGCCGGGCGACCGCCTGATAGCCGTAAAAGCCGTTGATCCGCTCGACGATCTGCGGCTCCAGATGGCGGATTTCGAGAGCGATCGGCCCATCGACCCGGACGATCAGCGTCGCCCCGGTCTGGGGCCCGCGCCCTTCGCCGGCGCGGCGGGGGAAGTTCATCTGCTCGGGCGCGCAGAATTCCGCCAGATCGGCGCCGACGATCTCGGGCCAGCGGGCCAGAATATGGCTCTGCGTGAAGCCCCGGTGGCGGAAGATGTCGCGCGTCAGCTGCGCCACCCGCGCGCCGACGGGCGGCAGCGTGAAGCGCCTGGGCGCAAGCCTGTAATCGTCGTCCCCGGTCATGGCCCATATTGCCCTGAAAACACGGACGGCGCGATTCTCCTTCACCCGTCACCCTGGCACCCCGGGACAAGCCCGGGATGACAGCGTGTATTTGACGCTTCCTCTGTTCCAAGCCATCACTGAGCTATGACGAAGCAGGTGACAAAACCCAAATCTGAAGCGCCCTCCGTCGCCCAACCGTTGCTCGCCTGGTACGACCGCCACGCTCGCGTGCTGCCCTGGCGGTCGCGGCCGGGCGAACCAGCCGACCCCTATGCGGTCTGGCTCTCCGAAATCATGCTGCAGCAGACGACGGTTGCCGCCGTTGGCCCTTATTTCATGCGCTTCCTCGCCCGCTGGCCGACGGTCGAGGCGCTGGCCGCCGCAGCCGTCGATGATGTGATGCGCGAATGGGCGGGGCTTGGCTATTACAGCCGCGCGCGAAATCTCCACGCCTGCGCCCAGGCGGTTGCGCGTGAGCATGGCGGCCGCTTTCCAGGTAGCGAAGAGGGCTTGCGCGCGCTGCCCGGCATCGGGCCCTACACATCCGCCGCCATCGCCGCCATCGCCTTCGGACGGAAGGCCACCGTGATCGACGGCAATGTCGAGCGCGTGGTGACACGCCTCTTCAAAATCGAAACGCCGCTGCCGCTGTCCAAGCCTGAAATCCGCGCACATGCCGAAACGCTGACGCCGGACGACCGCGCCGGAGACTTCGCGCAAGCCGTGATGGATCTGGGCGCGACCGTCTGCACGCCCAAGCGCCCTTCATGCAACCGCTGCCCGGTCTCGCAAAGCTGCGCGGCTTTCGCCGCTGGCATTCAGGAAACGCTGCCGCGCCGCGCCCCAAGGAAGGAGCGTCCGGTGCGCCACGGCGCCTGCTTCTTCGTCATGCGCGCCGATGGCGCCGTGCTCTTGAGGAAGCGCGCCGCGAAAGGCCTCCTCGGCGGCATGATGGAAGTGCCGACGACGAACTGGGCGGCGAAGCAAGATGACGACGCCCTTCTTGCGAGCGCACCGCTGAAAGCGAAATGGCGGAAGCTGCCCGGTGTCGTCGAGCACACCTTCACACATTTCCATCTGATCCTGACGGTCTTCGCCGCCGAAGCGAATGCGAAGGAAGCCGCGAAAGCCGACGGCATCTGGATCGCGCCCGAAGACCTTGGCGGCGAAGCCCTGCCATCGCTGATGCGCAAGGTTGTCGCCCACGCGCTGCCGGATGCAGGGCCGCTGTTTGTGAATATGAAGCGATCCAAATAGCTCGTCATGGCCCGGCTTGACCGGGCCACCCATCTTCAAATCGTTGTGCGGCAAAGATGGATCGCCCGATCAAGTCGGGCGATGACGGAATTGGTTTGGAGGCGGCGCCTCAAGCCTCGCCCATCTCCGCGCGCACTTTCTGCCGCAGGATGTCGATGGGCTTCAGTTTCCCGTCGGTCTTGAAGTGCCAATAGGTCCAGCCGTTACAGGCGTCGAGCCCTTGCACATGGGCGCCGATCTTGTGGATCGA
>DASVNC010000229.1:0-1782 GCA_036384055.1 Parvibaculum sp. | reverse complement strand
ATCTCCGACCGCATCGGCGCGGTCAACGATCCGACCGTGCAGCATCTCGCGCCGCGTCTCTTTGCGTCCATCGACCGCGCCATCGAGCTCTGCACCAGGACACTGAAGTTCGGCCGCGCCGACGAGGAGCCGCCGCGCCGCACGCTTTTCGCGTTGGCGCCGCTGGTCGACGAGGTGCGCGAAATGGCCGGCATCGCGGACAGCGCGCATATCCGCTGGGTGAACGATGTCGCGCCCGGCCTCGCGGTCGATGCCGACCGCGACCACCTCTTCCGCATCCTCCTCAATCTCGGGCGCAACGCCGTGCAGGCGATCGAGGACGGCAAGGGCGGCGAGGGCGAAATCCGCGTTGCTGCGCGGGCCGCCCGCGATCACATTCACATCGACATCGCCGACAGCGGCCCCGGCCTTCCCGAAAAAGCGAAGGCCCATCTCTTCGAAGCCTTCGCCGGCAGCACGCGCTCGGGCGGCACCGGCCTTGGGCTTGCCATCGCCGAAGAACTGGCGCGCGGGCATGGCGGACATATCGATCTCGTCTCGACGGGCAGGGACGGCACGCATTTCCGCATCTGCATCCCGTCCGCGACGACGGAACTCGATTGCCGCCAGGCGGAAGCGACGGCATGACGGGCGAGACGCGCCACTTCCTCGTCGCCGATATCGGCGGCACGAATGCGCGCTTCGCGCTGGCGGCAGCGCAAGGCGGCGAGATTTCCGTCGATGCGCCGTCGGTCTGGCTGACGGCGCTCTATGAAAGCCTCGACATCGCGCTCGACACGTTTCTGAAAGAGAAAGGCAAGCCCCGCCTCGATGCGGTCGCCGTGTGCGCGGCGGGGCCCATAGAGGGCGAAGGTGCCACGGCGTCGATCTCGATGACGAATTGTCCCTGGGACGTTTCCGTGGCGGCGCTGGCGCGCGCGACCGGCGTTGCAAAGCCGCTGCTGATGAACGACTTCGCCGCGCTGGCGCTCGCCGTGCCGGAATTGAAGCCGCGGGAACTCCACAGGGTCGGCGGCGGCGCGGGCGACGCGGCCGCACCCATCGGCATTCTGGGCGCGGGCACCGGCCTCGGCGTCGCGGGCCTAGTGCCCGATGCCCGGGGCCATTACATCCCGGTGCCGGGCGAGGGCGGCCATGTCGATCTCGCGCCCACCAACGCACGCGAAATTTCGGTCGTCCATCGACTGCTGCAGGAGCATGGCCGCGTCTCTGTCGAGCGCGTGCTGTCGGGGCCAGGCCTCGTCGCGCTTTACGAGACACTGGGGGCGCTCGATGGGTCGAGCGAGGGTGGCCGCCCGGCCGCCGTCGATGTCGCGATGTGGGCGCGCAGCGGAAAATCGGCGCTGGCGAAGGAAGCCGTGGCGCTTTTCTGCGGCTGGCTCGGCGCCGTCGCGGGCGACCTCGCGCTGACCTTGGGCGCCAGGGGCGGCATCTATATCGGCGGCGGCATCGTGCCGGGCTGGATCGCCGGCGGCGCGGGGCTTTTCGACGAGCGCCTGTTCCGCCACCGCTTCGAGGCGAAGGGCCGTTTCAAATCATGGCTCGCGCCGATCCCGGTCAACGTCATCATGCGCGAGGACGCCGCTCTCCTCGGCCTCGCCCATGCCGCGGCGAAAGCGTTGGCCTAAAGCGAACCGCCGATCACCTTGCCTTCGCGGCGCGGATCGGCGCCGCCGTCGAGTTTGCCGTCGATGTCGCGGATGCCGTGGAGCCCGCTATTCATCTTGATCGGCTTCACTTCATGGCCAAGCTGCTGAAGCTGCGGCGTCAGCTTTTCGAGCG
>DASVNC010000228.1:0-7901 GCA_036384055.1 Parvibaculum sp. | reverse complement strand
GCTTTGTCGGTGAGGTTATCGGTCCGGCCGGCGAATACCAAGAGGCGGCAACCGGGGCTGACGCAGCGTCCGCAACGAGGGTGACGAATGAGCCCTGAAAATTGTAGGATGGCCGCAGCGGGGCCCGTCCCGAAATCGCATCCCAGTCAGGACCTTATGATGATCGGCAGATTGAACCATGTCGGGGTCGCCACCCCTTCGATCGAAGATTCCGTGAAGCTCTATCGCGACGTGATGGGCGTGACCGACATCACGGAAAAATGGGCGATGCCCGAGCAGGGCGTCTGGGTCTGCTTCGTCAACCTGCCCAATTCGCAGATCGAGCTGATCGAGCCCTATGGCGAGAACTCGCCGATCCACGGCTTCCTCGCCAAGAACCCCAAGGGCGGTCAGCATCACGTCTGCTTCGAGGTCGACGACATCTATGCCGCGCGCGACTACATGAAGTCGAAGGGCGCGACGATCCTCGGGACCGGTGAGCCGCGCATGGGCGCGCATGGCGTGCCGGTCATTTTCGTGCATCCCAAGGACATGGGTGGCGTGCTGGTCGAACTGATGGTGAAGCCCGGCCACGCGCATTGAGCTTCAAGCATCGCGTCGATAAAAAAGGGCGGCCCGATGGCCGCCCTTTTCGTTGAGCATGCGAGGCGCTCAGGCCATTTGCAGAGCCGGATAGTCGGTGTAACCGACAGGCCCCGGCGCGTAGAAGGTTTCCATCTTCCATTCGTTGAGCGGGGCATTGCTGGCGAAACGCTGCACGAGATCGGGATTGGAGATGAAGAGCTTGCCGAAGGCGATGGCGTCGGCGTCGCCGGCGGCGAGCGTCGCCTCGGCGGTTTCCTTGGTGAAGCCTTCATTGGCGATATAGACGCCGCCGAACGCTTTCTTCAGTTGCGGCCCGAGCCGGTCGTCGCCCAGATGTTCGCGCGCGCAGAGGAAAGCAAGCTTGCGCTTGCCCATCTCGCGGGCGACGTAACCGAAGGTCGCCGGCAGGTTGCTGTCGCCCATCGAGTGCCCGTCGGCGCGCGGCGCGAGGTGCAGGCCGACGCGGTCGGCGCCCCAGACGGAGATCGTCGCATCGACCGCTTCGATCATCAGCCGGGCGCGATTCTCGATCGAGCCGCCATATTGGTCTGCGCGGTGGTTGGAACCGTCCTGCAGGAACTGGTCGAGCAGATAGCCGTTGGCGCCGTGAAGCTCGACGCCGTCGAAACCGGCGCGCTGCGCATTCTCCGCGCCCTTGCGGTAGGCCTCGACGACGCCGGCGACCTCGTGGGTCTCAAGCGCACGCGGCACCGGATAAGGCCGCTTCGGCCGGAGCAGGCTGACGTCGCCCTTGGCGGCGATGGCGCTGGGCGCGACCGGCGGATTGCCGTCATGGAACATCGGATCGGAAATGCGGCCGACATGCCAAAGCTGCATGAAGATGCGTCCGCCTGCTTCGTGTACGGCCCTGGTGGTGAGCTTCCATCCCTCGGTCTGCTCGTCCGACCAGATGCCGGGCGTATCGACATAGCCGACGCCGGCCGGCATTACCGAGGTCGCCTCACTGATGAGCAGACCTGCCGCGGCGCGCTGCGCATAGTACTCCGCCATCAGAGCATTGGGCTGGCGCGCCTCGCCGGCGCGGGCGCGGGTCAAGGGCGCCATGACGATGCGGTTCGGCAACTGGAGCGCGCCGGCCTTCAGGGGCTCGAAGAGTTTGGACATGGAATTATCTCGCGTCTGTTGTGAAATAAGGGAACGGCGATGCGCAGAGGATGCGCGGAGTATGTGGGAGGGCAGGCGAAAAAACCAATGGCCAAATGGGTGTGGCCAATAGGCGCCGCATGGCATCCCGAAAGCGCCTGACCTAACATGACCGCCGGATCGGCCGTACAAGGCCGGCCGAAAAAGGGCTATCGGGGGGACGGCGATGTTCAGGACATGGCGGCTTTTTGCGTTCGGCTGGGTGCTGATCCTGGCGGGAGGCCTTCTCGCCTCGCTGATCCAGACCTCGGGCGGCATCAAGATCCGCGACGTCCGCTTCGAGGGCGCGGGCGGCGTGACCATGAGCGCGCTCCTTTACGTGCCCGTCAATGCGACGAAGGAAACGCCCGCGCCCGGCATACTTGCCGTCCACGGCTATATCAATTCGCGCGAGACGCAGGATGGCTTCGCCATCGAGTTCGCGCGGCGCGGCTACGTCGTGCTGGCGCTCGACCAGACCGGCCACGGTTTCAGCGGCGGCGCGGCTTTTTCCAACGGTTTCGGCGGCCCGGACGGGCTGAAATATCTCCGCGGCCTCGACATGGTCGACACCTCGAATATCGGCCTGGAAGGCCACAGCATGGGCGGCTGGACGGTGCTGGCCGCTGCCGCCGCGATGCCGGACGCCTATCGCTCCATCGTGCTCGAAGGCTCGGCGACAGGCGCGCCCTTTGCCGCCGAGGGCTCGACCAAATGGCCGCGCAATCTGGCGCTGGTCTTCAGCCGCTACGATGAATTCTCGAAGCTGATGTGGGGCATCGACCGCGGCCGCGACATATCGACGAGCGCGAAGCTGCAAGGCGTCTTCGGAACCGCCGAGCCGGTCGAGATCGGCCGCGTCTACGGCTCGATCGCCGACGGCACGGCCCGTGTTCTCCTGACGCCGTGGACGACGCATCCGGGCGACCATTTCTCGACGGTCGCCATCGGCGACAGCCTCGACTGGTTCGCGCAGACGCTGAAAGGCGGCACGCCGCGCGCGACCGGCGACCAGATCTGGATCTGGAAGGAAGCCGGCACCGGCCTCGCGCTTGTCGGCTTTGTCGTGCTGCTGCTCGGTACTTTCGAGGCGCTGCTGACATTTCCGGTTTTCGCTCCGCTCCGCCATGCGCCGTCGCCGGTCATCGAGGCGCGCGACGGGCGCTGGTGGACGGCGCTGCTGGCGATGATCCTTCTGCCGATCCTCAGCTATTTCCCTTTCTTCATTCTCGGCGGGCTTGAGCTGCCGCCTTCAATCCTGCTGAAGCAGGGCATCACCAATCAGGTGCTGACCTGGGCGGTGCTGAATGCCGTGCTGACTTTGTTGATCGGCCTCGGCCTCAGGCGTCCAAAACCCGTCTTCGACACCGACTGGCGGCGCGCCGTTCCGATCGCGCTGGCGACGGTGGCGATGGGTTATGCCGCGCTGACGCTCGCCGATCTCCTCTTCAAGATCGACTTCCGCTTCTGGGTCGTGGCGCTGAAGCTCTTCACGCCGAGGCAGTTCGGCATCGCGCTGATCTATTTGCTGCCGTTCACCGCGTTCTTCCTCGTGACGCTGCGCGCGCTGCATGGCGGCATCGCGGTCAAGGGCGACAGTGCGCGGGAGCAATACGCGACCGCGCTTGCCGCGCTGGCGCTCGGCTTTCTCATTCTGCTGGCGCTGGATTACGGCGCGCTGCTCCTGAACGGCAAGCTCCTCACCGACTTCGATCCCTTGAGCACCGTCGTCGCCATGCAGTTCCTGCCGCTGATGGCCGCAATTGCAGTCGTCGCCACCTTCACCTGGCGGCGGACCAACAGCTATGTGCCGGGCGCGTTGATCTGCGCGCTCTTCGTCACCTGGTACATTGTCGCCGGCACGGCTACCCAGTCTCTCTAGCGCGGAACCGGGCCAGCGGGGCGCCGACCGGCTGCGGCCCGGCCTCTCCGCCGACGTGAAGGTCGATTTGTCGGGGGAGTGAGACGCCTTCGCCTCGAAGTCCCTCCGCCTTGAGGGGAGGTGAAGTTCAGGCTGCGAGCAGGCCCTCAAGGCGCTTCTGGATGATCGCCGTCGCCTCGCTCATCATCCGGTCGATCAGTTCCTTGCAGGTTGGAATGTCGTGGATGAGACCGGCGACCATGCCGCAGCTCCAGGCGCCCGCGTCCATGTCGCCGCCCTGCATGACGCGCGGATAGACGCCGCCGACCAGCTCGCGGATGTCTTCGATGCCGAGGTTCGCGCCCTTGGTGCGCTCGATCTCGACGATCTTGTCGACCGCCGCATTGGCAAGGACACGCTCGGTGTTCCTGAGCGGGCGCATGATGAGGCGGGTATCGAGTTCGCTGGCGGCGACCAGCGCCCTCTTGACGTTCTCATGCACGGGCGCCTCCTTGGTCGCGATGAAGCGCGTGCCCATGTTGATGCCGTCGGCGCCGAGTGCCAGCGCGGCGACAAGCTGCGAGGCTGTGCCCATGCCGCCCGAGGCGACGAACGGTATTTTCAGATCTTCCGCCGCGCGCGGCAGCAGAATCATGTTCGGAATATCGTCCTCGCCCGGATGGCCGCCGCATTCAAAGCCATCGACGCTGACCGCGTCGCAGCCGATGCGTTCGGCCTTCAGCGAATGGCGGACGGAGGTGCATTTGTGGATCACCTTGATGCCGGCCGCTTTCATGGCCGGCATATAGGCCTCGGGGCTCCGGCCCGCCGTTTCGACGATCTTCACGCCGCCGGCGATGATCGCCTGGATATATTCCGGATAGGGCGGATTGGCGAAGCCCGGCAGGAAGGTCAGGTTGACGCCGATGGGCTTGTCGGTCATTTCCTTGCACCTGGCGATTTCCTTGGCCAGGGCTTCCGGCGTCGGCTGCGTCAGGCCCGTAATGATGCCGAGCCCGCCTGCATTCGAGACGGCCGCCGCCATCTCGGCCAGGCCGACGAAATGCATGCCGCCCTGAATGATCGGATGTTTGATTCCGAAAAGTTCGGTGATGCGCGTCTTCATGTGTCCTGCCCTTGTCGTTTCGATCGGCGGAAAGCCGATGTGATTATTGGCATCGAGAGTAGCCCCCGCCGCCCGGAATTGGAAACCCGCCGGGCCGGCGTGGCCGCGCGCGCCCGCTTCTGGTAGCTTGGCCCCCGCAGACGATCGCGCTGGGCGGCGCGTCGCCGTCGGGGGGGGGGCCGCAAGCCAATGTTCGACCAGCCTTTTGCGTTGGACGTCTATCTTCCGTTGATCGTGCTGCTATGGGGCGCGCTGGTGGCGCCCGTCATTGCCTATCGCACCTGGCGTCTGCCCGCATTTCCCGGCCAGAACGCCTTTCTGGTCATGCTGCCCTCGAGCCTCTGGTGGTCCGTTTCGGCGGCCATCGAAACGATGGTGACGACGCCGGAGGCCAAGTTCTTCTGGGCCGAAATGGCCTGGCTCGGCGTCCTTGCGACACCGACATGCTGGGGCGTCTTCGTCTGGGCATATATCTACGGGCGCTACGAGCGGCTGACCACAGGCTGGATCGTAACCCTGTCGGTCATGCCGGTTGCCACCTGGATCGTCGCGCTGACGAACAGCTACCACCACCTCATCTATATCAGCGGCACCCCCTATGGCGGCGTGCCGGGCGCGCAGCTCCATTACGTGCATGGGCTCTGGTATGTCTTCGCCAGCGCCTATGCCTATCTCTATCTCAGCGCGACGGTGGTGATGATCGCCAAGGCGGCCTGGGATTCGACCGGCATCTATCGCCGCCACTATCTGGGCCTTCTCGCCGCCATGCTCGGCCCCTGGGCTTTCAACATCGGCTACCAGACAGGCACCTTCGCGATCGGCGGTTTCGATCCGACGCCTTTCAGTTTCATCGTCACCGGCAGCATCTTTTTCTGGCTGATCCAGCGCAATCAGTTCTTCAGCCTCGTGCCCGTCGCGCGCAGCATGCTGCTGAACACAATTCCGGATCTCGTGCTGGTCCTCGACCGGCGGCAGGTCGTCGTCGAGGCCAATCCGGCGGTGCTTGCGCTTCCCGAAATCCCGCGGGCGCTTGTCGGCAAGGCTTTGGCCGATGTGCCGCCTCTTGAAACCGCGCTGCGCCGCTGCCTCGCCGGGCCGGCCAATGCCGTCGATGACATCATGCTGGGCGGCCAATACTTTGAAGTCCGCCGCACACCTCTGATCTATCTGCGGCGCGAGGTCGGCCAGCTGCTCGTCATGCGCGAGATCACCCGCCGTCGCGCCATAGAGGACGAGCTTCGTCACGCCAAGGTGCGCGCCGAAAGGGCGCTCGATGCGCAGCGCCAGGTCATGCGCGAGCAGCGGAACTTCCTCTCGATGATCGGACACGAATTCCGCACGCCGCTGAGCATCATCAGCTCGGCCTCGCAATTGCTGTCGATGGACGACAACAGCCCCGAAACGGCGCGCGAACTCTCGAAGATCGCCCGCGCCATCAACCGTATGGTCGATTTGATCGATGCCTGCCTCGCCGACGACCGGCTGGAATCGGCGGCGCTCCTCTTCCGCCCGCGAGTCGTCAATTTGACCGAGCTTGTCGCCGAAGCGTGCATCGACCGTCGGGCCGCCAGCGAAAACCGCGATCTGCGCTTCGACGGTTCCGCGCCCGTATCGGCCGAATGCGACGGCACGACTATCTCGGTCGTCGTCTCCAACCTGCTGGACAATGCGCTGAAATACTCGCCCGCCGACAAGCCGGTCGATGTCACCGTTTCGGCCGAAAGCGGCACGGCGCGAATTGAAGTGGCTGACCACGGCCCCGGCATCGACCCCGGCGAGAAGAGGGCGATCTTCGAGAAGTTCTACCGCTCCAACCGCGCCGAGCACGTTCCGGGAGCGGGCCTCGGCCTTTATCTGGTCGGCCGGATCGTCGAGCTTCATCACGGCCGGATCGACGTGCTGGAGCGCCCGGGCGGCGGCAGCCGGTTCGTCGTGTCTCTCCCCGTCCGCCACTCTCTGAGCGCGTGATTTTTTGGAAACTGGATGAAACCATGCGTTCCCCGGAAGACGGCTCTGCCCTATTCTGCCGAAGGCCCAAGGGGAGAATATTGTGATCCGTGTCATCGTGGTGGAAGACGAAGCCGACCTGCGCGAGAGCATCGTCATCTTTCTGAATAAAGCTGGAATGGATGCGCGCGGCGCTGCCGACGGCCGGGCTCTCGACGCGACGCTGGCGGAGCGCGCGGCGGATATTCTGGTGCTTGACGTCAACCTGTCCGGCGAAAACGGCTTCTCGCTTGCCGTCCGCCATCGCGCTCAGGCCAATATCGGCATCATCATGTTGACGGCGCGCAGCCAGACCGACGACCAGATCGTCGGTCTCGCCTCCGGCGCCGACAGCTATCTGCTGAAGCCGCTGGATCTGCGCGTGCTCGAAGCGACGATCCGCAATCTTGCGCATCGGCTTTCGGGCGTCGATGCCGATGCGCAGGAAAGGCAGCGCGTGCTCGGTTGGGGATTCGATCCGGCAACATGGCTGCTGACGGCGCCGAACGGCATCTCCGTGGAGCTTTCGGCAAGCGAACAGAAAGTTCTCTCGGTGCTGGCCTCCACCGGCGGCGAACCCGCGAGCCGCGAAGCCATTCTTGCCGCGCTCGGCAAGTCCGGTTTCGAGAGCGACGACCACAGCTTGAACGCAATGCTGACGCGCCTGCGCCGCAAGGTCGAGACGGCGTCGGGCATGGATCTTCCGATCCGCGCTATCCGCACGGTCGGCTACGCTTTTACGGCGCGCCTCAATAGTAGCGGCGCGTGAACCGCTGCGATCGTTCCCCGCATTATCTTCGCTGTGTGAGGATGGAAGCATGGCCGGGCCGATCGGAGCGTGACGGCGGCGACCAAAGGCCCGACACCGCGCTTACCCCGAAGCCGCTTTATTTTGGATGTGCCGCGAGCCACGCCTTCATTTCGGCGATCTCGCGTTCCTGCGCCTTTATGATGCCGGTGGCGAGCTTCCTGAGTTCCGCATCCTTGCCGTAGCTGAGTTCGGCTTTGGCCATGTCAATGGCGCCCTGGTGGTGCGGGATCATGCCGGTCACGAAGTCCCTGTCTGCGTCCTCGGTCAGGGGCACGTTCATGCCCTTCATCATCTTGTCGTTGGCGGCGCTGAACGCTTTCGCCACGGGGCCTTGTGCCTGAGACGCCGGTCCGGACATGGGCATCGACATGCTGCCCATCTCGTCGGCG
>DASVNC010000227.1:0-3259 GCA_036384055.1 Parvibaculum sp. | reverse complement strand
GAATGTCCCGAAAAACTGGCCGGAAGCTAGGCGCGCACCCTCACCCTGTCAAGCAAACGGCTTCAGCCCTGCTGCTTCGATGCCTGAAGCCGGATGCGCCGCGCCGCCGCCTCGCCCTGCTGGCGCTGCGTCTCGAAGGATTTAAGCGGTCCGAGCCCGCCTTCGTCTTGGCCCTTGTATTGCGCTTTGAGCTTGTGAACCGGCTGAAGGGGCTGCGGTTTCTGGCGTAAACGCGCCTCCGCCGGACTGAGATGGGCTTCGTTATCAGTTCCCATAATGCTACCTCCTCGAAGACCCCCCGCCTCCTGTCTAGCTGGCCCGGCGGAGAGCGGATTCAAGCAGCAAGGCTGACGGGTCTAGCCGAGTTCGGCCTTCAGCATTTCAAGCGCCGCCTTGGCGAAAAGCCGCATATTCGCCACCCGGTCCTCGGTGACGCCGGTCTGGACCGTCATCGCCTTTTCGGACGGACCGGCAAGCGCGATGCAGGCGGTCCCGGCCGGGTCTCCATAGCGGCTGCCGGCAGGCCCCGTCGCGCCGATTTCGGCCAGCGCCCAGGTCGATCCGAACTGGGTCCGCAGCGTGTGGCCAAGAAGCGTGACGAAGGCTTCGCTCAAGGGCTTCTGCGCCTTTGCCTCGATGATGATCTCGGCCGGAAGATCGATCAGAACCTCGCGCGCCTTCTTCGTATAGACGACCGCCCCGCCGAGGAAATAGGCCGAGGCGCCCGGCACCGACAGGAGCGCCGCCGAGACGAGCCCGCCGGTCGAGGATTCCGAAACGGCGATCGTTTCGCCCCGCGCCTTGAGACGGGCGCCGATTTCGGCGGCGAGCGGCAAAAGCTCCTGCATGTCGATTTTCCCTCGTGATGCGTGGCCGCGACAGTAGCGGCCCCTACCACCCGCCACAATCGCCAAACTGCTGGTATTTCAGGGGGAAAGCGCCATATAAACCGTCACCATGATGAGCGCGGGCGTGCATTTCCGGAAGATGAACGGGCTCGGCAACGACTTCGTCGTGCTGGACCTGCGGGACCGTGCCTTGCCGCTCGGCGAGGCGGCGGTGCGCGCCATCGCCGACCGCGAGACGGGCATCGGCTGCGATCAGTTCATCACCATCGAAAAGCCCCGCCACGGCGGCGACGCCTTCATGGGCATCCGCAATCAGGATGGCGGCATCGTCGAGTCCTGCGGCAACGCCGCGCGCTGCATCGGCGAGTTGATCCTCGACGAAACCGGCAAGGACGCCGTCACCATCGAGACGTTGGGCGGGCCGACGGTGGCGACGCGCGCGCCGGGCGGCCTGATCACCGTCGACATGGGCGAACCGCGCCTGAAGTGGAACGAGATCCCGCTCTCGGAAGAATTCATCGACACCCGCGCCATCGAACTTGAAGTCGGCCCGCTCGGCAATCCGGTGATGCACTCACCCGCCGCCGTCAACATGGGCAATCCGCACGCGATCTTTTTCGTCAAGGACGCCGACGCCATCGATCTCGGCCGCATCGGCCCGATGCTCGAAAATCATCCGCTCTTTCCCGAGCGCGCCAACATTTCGGTCGCGCAAGTGCTGTCGCCGGGTCACATCAAGCTGAAGGTCTGGGAACGCGGCGCGGGCCTCACCCGGGCCTGCGGCACGGCGGCCTGCGCAACGGCGGTGGCGGGCGTGCGCAAGCGCCTCACCGACCGCATGGTGACGATCTCGCTGCCGGGTGGCGACCTGCTGCTCGAATGGCGCGAGAGCGACAACCACGTCTACATGACAGGTCCGACCGAACTCGAATTCGAAGGCGAGCTTCCCCCCCGCTTCCTGTCGGGAGCGATGGCATGAGCAAGGGCCCTGAAATCGTCACCTTCGGCTGCCGGCTCAATGCCTACGAATCCGAAGTGATGAAGTCCCACGCCGACGCGGCAGGCCTCGAAGGCGCCATCGTCTTCAACACCTGCGCGGTGACAGGCGAAGCGGTGCGGCAGGCGCGCCAGGCGATCCGCAAGGCGCGGCGCGAACAGCCCGATGCGCGCATCATCGTCACCGGCTGCGCGGCGCAGGTGAACCCCGCCGAATTCGCCGCCATGCCGGAAGTCGATCTGGTGCTCGGCAACGACGAAAAGATGAAGGCCGAAAGCTGGCAGCCGGCGCTTGCCCTGCACACCAACGAGCGCGTGCGCGTCAACGACATCATGTCGGTGACGGAAACCGCCGGCCATCTGGTGCAGGGCTTTGAAGGCCGCGCCCGCGCCTTCGTGCAGGTGCAGAACGGCTGCGACCACCGCTGCACCTTCTGCATCATTCCCTATGGCCGCGGCAACTCGCGCAGCGTGCCCGTCGGCGAAGTGGTGGCTCAGGTCCGCCAGCTGGTCGAGAACGGCTACCGCGAAGTCGTGTTGACCGGCGTCGATATCACGTCCTACGGCAGCGACCTGCCGGGCACACCGAGCCTCGGCAATCTGGCGCGCCGCATCCTGAAGCTGGTGCCCGATCTCGGCCGCCTGCGTCTTTCCTCGATCGATTCCATCGAGGCCGACGACGAGCTGATGCGCCTTATCGCCGAGGAAGAACGGCTGATGCCGCATCTCCATCTCTCGCTGCAGTCCGGCGACAACATGATCCTGAAGCGCATGAAGCGCCGCCATGCGCGCGAGGATTCGATCCGCTTCTGCGAGGAAGCCCGTCGCCTCCGCCCCGACATCGTCTTCGGCGCCGACTTCATCGCCGGCTTCCCGACCGAAACCGACGAGATGTTCGAAAACACCATGCGCCTCGTCGATGAATGCGGCCTGACATGGCTGCACGTCTTCCCGTTCAGCCCGCGCCCCGGCACGCCCGCCGCGCGCATGCCGCAGCTTGACCGTGGCCTCATCAAGACCCGCGCCGAACGGCTGCGCCTGAAGGGCGCGGCCCGCGTCGCCGCCCATCTCGACGCCGGATTGGGCGCAACGCTGCCGGTGCTGATGGAAAGCGAAACCCTTGGCCGCACGCATCAGTTCACGCCGGTCAGGCTCCTCAATGCGAGTGTCCGTCCGGGCGAAATTCTCGACCTGCGTCTTGCCGCCCATGACGGCCAGTCCTTCGAAGGTCTTGTAGCGGCATGAGCGATATCGACGCGCCGAAAGACGCAGAAGCCGAGCAGCAGAAAAAGAAATCCTTTTTCCGCCGCATGAAGGAAGGCCTCAGCCGCTCCACCCGCACGATCTCGGACGGCATTACCGGCATCTTCACCAAGCGCAAGCTCGACCGCGCCACGCTGGACGAACTGGAGGAG
>DASVNC010000226.1:0-2136 GCA_036384055.1 Parvibaculum sp. | reverse complement strand
GCCGTACGGGGCCCAGGCCTTCACCGTCTTGGTGTCGGCGTCCGACAGCACCTTGGTGCCGCGGTTCTGGCGGATGTACTTGCCGTTGTGGCTGATGAGCCGGTGGCGCTTGCCGGCGACGCCGTGCTTCAGCTTACCGGTGGCGGTGAGCTTGAAGCGCTTCTTCACGCCGCTCTTGGTCTTGAGCTTGGGCATTTTGGTCCTTTCGGTTTGAGCGAGACTGGAACAGCCGCGGCAGCCCTTGATGGCCGGGCCGTTCTTTCCACGCATCGCTCGGGAAGCTGGCGCGCATAGCCGCGAGTCTCGCGAAATGCAACTGTCCGGTAGTGGGTCAGTTTGAATTTAGACCTCGGAGCCAAGGCAGAATAGCATAAGCCTCAATCTCGGCAGCCTCGGCTGAATCGTATAATCCGGAAACATGGGTTGGGGTCCATACAGGCCCGGGCACCGCAAAATCCTCAGTCCAAGCGTCGCTATATTCTGTAAAACAGAATAGTTTGCCGTCATCGGAGTTGATTTCAACCCAGCGCTTGCCGTCTTCGCTGACAATTTTATGCATTAGACAACACGCTTCTTATACGGCCCACGCTTAGCGTGGCTTCTGGTCCGCATCCTCTACCAGCTTCGCGATATCCGCAGTCTCCCAAAGCCGATCCTGCTATCGCGACGTCTGCCCGGTTCGTCATAAGGCATCGTTCCTCCGTTACAAAGCCGCCCTAGCATCCCGCCATAACGATTCGGAGAGATGGTCGCGGCGCTGGTCTGCGAACCACTTTGATATTGTTCACGCGGAGGCGCGGAGGCGCGAAGAAGATTTTTTGCTGTTCGCGCGGAGGCGTTTTCCCTTCGGGCAGCAACAGACAGATGCGATGAGGAATCGGGAGCCTCGCGATGCGAGGCTCAAGAAATCTCTACGGTCTCCGCGCCCTTGCGCGAAACTCCTTCGCGCCTCCGCGCCTCCGCGTGAATCAAGTCTAGCAGCCGTGCCGCAGAGCGCGCCGTGGCTCCGCTGACCGGATGACCGCGCTTCCGCGAAAACTGGTGAAACCCTGGCGGCGCTTGCTTTAGTGCCCCCGGCACGCCAGCGCTTCGAGCACTTCCTCGACCCGCGCCGGATCGCCGGCGGCAACCACTTCACCATTGCTTGCGGCGGTCAGCGGGTCGCCCGACCAGTCGCACATCCGCCCGCCGGCGCCTTCGACCACCGGGACGAGCGCGGCGAAGTCGTGGAGTTTGAGCCCCGCTTCGACGACGAGATCGAGCCAACCCGACGCCAGGCTGGCGTAATTGTAGCAATCGCCGCCCAGCACGACCGAGCGCACCGCGCCGTCGAGATGCTCGAAGGCATGGAGCTGCGCATCGTCGAACAGGGCGGGCGAGGTCGTGGCGAGCAATGCATGGCTCAGCTCGCGGCACGTCCGCGTCGCGGCGGGCTTGCCGTTGAACAAGGTCGGGCGGCCGATCGCGCCGACCCAGCGCTCGTTCAGGATCGGCTGGTCGATGATCCCGATCGCCGGCCAGCCATCGATCACCAGCGCGATCAGCGTCCCGAACAACGGCCGCCCGGCGATGAACGCCCGTGTCCCGTCGATCGGATCGAGCACCCATTGCCGCCCGGTCGATCCCTCGGTCGTGCCGAATTCCTCGCCCGAAATACCGTCGCGCGGCGCCTCGGCGGCGAGCAGCGCGCGCATCGCCTGCTCGGCGGCGCGGTCGGCGATCGTGACGGGGGAGGCGTCCTCCTTGATCTCGACCTGGAACGGCGCGCGGAAATGCGGGCGGATCGCCGCGCCGGCGGCGTCGGCCAGGGCCATGGCGAGGGCGATGTCGGACTCGGTGATGCGCATGGCGGTGGCCGTAAGGGGAGTCCGGGTGGGCGGCAATGGCGGAAGCAGTCGAGCGGCCTAAAGCCCTCTCCCGTTTACGGGAGAGGGTTGGGTGAGGGTCTTCTTTCTTCTTCCAAGCGTGTGCCGAAACAGAAGAAGAAAGAAGACCCTCACCTTCCCATCGCCTGACGGCGGCGGGCCCCTCCCTCTCCCGCAAGCGGGAGAGGGGTTCGTGGCTCAGCCTCAGTCGAGGGAGAGGATCGGCAGTCACCTCGCCTCTGGCGTCCACCGCCTCGCGGGTCTAGGCAAT
>DASVNC010000225.1:0-10387 GCA_036384055.1 Parvibaculum sp. | reverse complement strand
ATGCTGGTCTAGATGGGGGAATTAATGAAAAAGTTGAGATTCTCGACGTGTATGCCGGTCTTTGTCGCACTTGCATGCAGTGGCTGTTCGTCGGTGAGCGAAGTTACGCCGGTTGGAAAAGACACCTACACCGTCGGGTCGGAAGTCCGCGGTGGGATGACAAGTTGGGCCGACGTGAAGGCGCTCGCCGTACACCGGGCCGACACCTATTGCCAAGGGTTGGGAAAGAATGTCGTCGTTGTGGATACCAAAACGCACGGCGCTCGAGGATGGACACCTCAAGAAGCTGACATCACATTTCGTTGTCTTTCGGCGGATGATCCCGCCTATCAGCGGCAGTGAATCGCACACGCTGGAACAGCGTTATAGGTGAAGGGAGAAAAGATCGCGCTATTTCTTGCGGAACGCATCGAGGCTGACGACCGCGGCGTCGCCTGTGGGAGCGGGTTTCTCGTCCTTCGCGGGCTCGGCCCTGGGCGCCTCGGCGGGCGCGCCTTCCGGTTTCTTCACCTCGAATTGCAAGCCGAACTGGACGCTCGGGTCGAAGAAGCCCTGCACGGCGGCGTAGGGCACGACGAGCTTTTCCGGCACCTTGTTGAAGGTGAGGTCGACCGAGAAACCGTCGTCGCGCACATCGAGGTTGTAGAACTGGTGCTGGAGGACAATGGTGATTTCTTCGGGATACTGCTTCTTGAGCTTTTCGGAAATTTCCACCCCCGGCGCATCGGTGCGGAACGAGATGTAGAAATGGTGCTCACCGGGCAGGCCCTTTTTCGCCGCGACATCGAGCGCCCGGCGGACGACGCCGCGCAGGGCCTCCTGCGCCAGCAGGTCATATCGCATCAGATCTTCGGCCAAGACGTACTCCAGTATCCTCTAGGGTTCGGTTGGAACGATTCAATCAGTGTTTCGTCGCGGGGTCCATATGCGCAGATTGCGCGGCGGCCACTTGTGCCGCGAATTCGACGCCGAAACGGTGGGCGTCGCCCGGCCAACGGGCCGACAGGTAGTTGCCATCGCACAGGGTGAAGCCTCTTTCCGTATGCTCGAAGCTGTCGCGAGAGATGGAGGCAGGGCCGGTTTCGAAGTCAGCCGGGCTCGCAAGCAACGAGCGGACCTCCGTTTCGAGCGGGGTCGGATAGGTTCGGTAGTAGTCGCCCATCCAGGCGAATGTCAGCCGCCAGGCCAGCATTTCCTGGGCGCGGGTGAGGCCGGTCGTCTTGCGCCCGTGTAGCACGGATTTACCGTTCGCTGCCTTCGAGCGGGCGGCGAGCAGGGTGCCGTGGCAAATGGCGCCAACGGGTTTTCCGGCCGCGAAGACATCCGCGACGATCGACTGAAGCTTCGCGGATTCAAGATAGGGCCGCATACCCTTGGCGTGGCCGCCCGGGAGCAGCAGCGCGTCGAAATCGCCGGCGCGGGCATCCTTCCAGCGGATCGGCGCCTTGAAGGCGGCGCTTGCCGCGAGCGTTTCATAGGCTCTGCGGCCGTCGGCATTGGCGCGCAGCACCGGAGCGAGGAGGCCGAGGCCGCGCCCGGTCAGCATGATCGGATCGGCGTTGGCCGGCTTGCCGTCCGGCGTCGCGACGACGACATCATGGCCGACCGCCTCGAGAATGCGCCACGGCACCCCCGTTTCCGTCGGATCGAAGTCCGAGGCGGGGATCGGCATCAGGATGGTGGCCACAGTCATCTCCGTAAGCTGTGCAGGCGGCCGCGAATATAGACTGATTTATCAGCCTTCGCCGAAGATCGTCGGGCCCTGCAGGCCGCGTGTCCGGGTGGCGCGGTAATGGAGACGCCATGCCAGCACTTCGGCGCTGACCTGACGTTTCGACGGATGGAAGGAGGGGCTCATATAGGCGAAGACGCCGAGCATGACATGCCGCCAGACAGCCGGCGACACCCAGAGGTGATGAAAGGCGCGGCCCCATGCGCCGACATCGAAGAGCTTGCCGCGCTTGGCCATCAGCCATGCCTGAAGAAGCGGGATCGCGATCATGAAGTCGAAGGTCGCGAGAGCCATCGCCACGACGCGGCGCAGCCAGCCGACGGCACCCGGCGCCACGGTGACATAAACGTCGAAGGCGACGGACTTGTGTTCTTCTTCCTCCATCGCGTGCCAGCGCCAGAGATCGCGATAGAGCGGATGCGCGCCTGCCATCACGCGCGGATCGCTGAGGATCGCCTCGGCGAAAAGTGCGGTGTAGTGCTCATAGGCGCAGGTGACGGCGAGCTGCGTTTTTGCAGGTATCCAACGCTGGCTCAACTGAATGGCGCTGTGCATCAGGCGTTCGAAGCCCTCGACATTCAGTCCGTGCCGCGTGAGCAATTGGTTATAGCCGACATGTTCGCGCGAGTGGATCGCTTCCTGCGCGGTGAAACCCTGCACCCGCTGTTTGAGGTCGGGATCGACGATGCGGTGGGAAAAGCGGCGCACGCTGTCGATGAAAAAGCGTTCGCCTTCGGGAAAGGTGAGCGACAAGGCATCGTAGAAATGCGTGATGCCCGGCTCGCCTGAATGCCAATCGACGGGCAGGGCCTCGTCGAATTCGAAATGGATGTTTCGCGGCTCGATGCCGGGGAAGTTCACCCCGGGTTCTGCGTCAGTCATCGGCAGCCTCCCGAAAATGAAGTGGGGGTTTCTGTTGCCAGGTACCCCCGAACCCCGCCTTAACCCTGCAACAGGCAAGGACTTGAATTGAAGTGCCAGCACTGCTTACGCAGCGAGAGCAACCTCAGCATAGTTGTCGTTGGCAACTATAAATCGGCCCGATAACGGCGGAACCATGCCGGGTAAAAGAGAAGCCTTTACACCCTCGTCGATCCTATTTCGCCCCCAAGAATTCCCGCCACGACGGGGAGATAATTGGTGGAGGCGCCGGGTACCGCCCCCGGGTCCGAATGGCTTATTACGCAGCCCGTTTATCACCATAGTCAGCCAAGGCTGACAGCCTTTATATAGGCGCTCGGAGCGGCGAAATAAAGGCCGGGAGCCGGGCGGGGGGTTGGCGCCCCTACTTGAAGCTGCAACGCAGATTCGTCGTGAAAATAGCGCTGATTCAATTGCTTCGGGCGAGTCGCGGCCGAATCGGGCGAGGATAATTGATCTGTGGATGAGTGCAGGCCCGCCGGTGCGCGCGGCGCGGCGGCGGGCTACACTGGACGGGCGAATCCCCGGAGCGAGCGATGAAGCAATATCTCGACCTGATGCGCCATGTGCGCGACCACGGCACGAAGAAGACCGACCGCACCGGCACCGGCACGGTCAGCGTTTTCGGCTGGCAGTCGCGCTACGACCTCGCCGACGGTTTTCCGCTGGTGACGACGAAGAAGCTGCACCTGAAGTCGATCGTGCATGAGCTGCTGTGGTTTCTCTCCGGCGACACCAACATCCGCTATCTGAAGGCGAACGGCGTCGGCATTTGGGACGAATGGGCGGACGATGCGGGCGATCTCGGTCCCGTCTACGGCTACCAGTGGCGCTCATGGCCGACGCCTGACGGCGAGAAGATCGACCAGATCAGGAATGTCGTCGAGCAGATCAAGCGCAACCCGGATTCACGCCGCCTCATCGTCTCGGCCTGGAATGTCGCCGATGTCGATGACATGGCGCTGCCGCCTTGCCATTGCCTGTTCCAGTTCTATGTCGCCGACGGAAAACTTTCCTGCCAGCTTTATCAGCGTTCGGCGGACATCTTCCTCGGTGTGCCATTCAACATCGCCTCCTATGCGCTGCTCACGATGATGGTGGCGCAGGTGACGGGGCTGGAGCCAGGCGAGTTCATCCACACTTTCGGCGACGCGCATCTTTACAGCAATCATCTGGAGCAGGCCGACAAGCAGCTTGCCCGCGCGCCGAAGCCGCTGCCGCGCATGATCATCAACCCGGATGTGAAGTCGATATTCGATTTCACCTATGACGATTTCCGCCTCGAAGGCTACGACGCACATCCGCATATCGCGGCGCCGGTCGCCGTCTGAGACGGCGCGTTCCATGAAGTTTCGCCAGGCCGCCGCCGCTGGATTGATGACCCTGCTGGTGCTTGTGCTGGCGGCTCTCGGCATGGGGCTCATTCTCAGCAACACCCGGCCGCTTGATCCGGCGCGGATGACCGTGCCGGATATCGGCAAATGACGCATATCAGTCTCGTCATCGCCATCGCGGAGAACGGCGTCATCGGACGCGACAATGGGATGCCCTGGCGGCTTGCCGGCGACATGGCCTTCTTCAAGCGCACGACCACGGGCAAGCCCATCGTCATGGGGCGAAAGACGTGGGAGTCCTTCCCGAAACGTCCGCTGCCGGGGCGGCCCAATCTCGTCGTGACGCGCGACGCCGGCTATGAAGCGCCGGGCGGTGAAGTCTTCGGCTCGCTGGAGGCGGCGGTCGGGCGCGGCAAGGCGCTGGCGGCCGCACTTGGCGTCGATGAAGTGATGATCGTCGGCGGCGCGGAGATTTATAAGCAGGCGCTGGCATTTGCATCGCGCATCTATCTCACCGAAGTTCATGCGCGGCCGGAAGGCGATACGCATTTCAGTTTCGACAGGAAAGAATGGCGCGAGATTTCGCGCGAGCGGCAGGCGGCGGGAGACAAGGACTCGTCTGCCTATTCCTTCGTGGTGCTGGAGCGGCGGCGTTGACATCATTTCGTCTCCCGGCATTCCGGGATGGGCCATGACAATATAAGGGAGTGATGGAATGGATGTGCGTGCGGCGGTGGCGTTCGAAAAGGGAAAGCCGCTCGAAATCGAGACGGTGCAGCTTGACGGACCGAAGGCGGGCGAAGTTCTGGTCGAGATCAAGGCGACCGGCATCTGCCACACGGATGCCTTCACTCTGTCGGGCGAAGACCCCGAGGGCATGTTCCCGGCGATCCTCGGCCACGAAGGCGCGGGCGTCGTCGTCGAGGTGGGGCCGGGCGTCAAGTCGCTTGCCGTCGGCGATCATGTGATCCCGCTCTACACGCCTGAATGCCGCGAGTGCAAAAGCTGCACGAGCCACAAGACCAATCTCTGCACCTCGATCCGTGCGACGCAAGGCAAGGGCTTGATGCCGGACGGCACCAGCCGCTTTTCCTACAAGGGCAAGCCGGTGCTGCACTACATGGGCTGTTCGACCTTCGCCAATTACACGGTGCTGCCCGAAATCGCGCTGGCGAAAATCCGCAAGGACGCGCCCTTCGACAAGGTCTGCTACATCGGCTGCGGCGTCACCACGGGCATCGGCGCGGTGATGTTCACGGCCAAGGTGGAACCCGGCGCCAATGTCGTCGTCTTCGGCCTCGGCGGCATCGGGCTCAACGTCATTCAGGGCGCGAAGATGGTGGGCGCCAACATGATCGTCGGTGTCGACATCAATCCGGCGCGCGAAGGGCTGGCGCGGCAATTCGGCATGACGCATTTCGTCAACCCGAAGGAAATTTCGGGCGACATCGTGGCGCATCTCGTCGAGCTGACCGGCGGCGGCGCCGATTACAGTTTTGAATGCATCGGCAATGTGAAGACGATGCGGCAGGCGCTGGAATGCTGCCATCGCGGCTGGGGTGTCTCGACCGTCATCGGCGTCGCGGGCGCGGGGCAGGAGATTTCGACCCGTCCGTTCCAGCTCGTCACGGGCCGCGTCTGGAAGGGCTCGGCCTTCGGCGGTGCGCGCGGGCGCACCGATGTGCCGCGCATCGTCGACTGGTACATGGACGGCAAGATCAACATCGACGATCTCATTACCCATACGATGCCTCTCGATCAGATCAACAAAGGCTTCGACCTCATGCATGAGGGAAAGTCGATCAGGTCGGTCGTGGTGTTCTGACGACCAATCTGTTGATGTCATCCCGGCTTTATGCCGGGGTGACAGGTAATTTCCGGCGGAGTGCTTTTGAAAAACTCTCCCATCACCCTTGTCGAACCCTGCGTCGAAATGCTCGACGGATACGCAGCGGCTTTGCGCCGGGGCTGGTCGCCCAACACGATGCGCGATGTCAGCGCCGATGAGCTTGAAGCGGTGGAGGTGGACCCCGTGGCCTTTCTCGCCGACCTTACAAATCAGGATGGAACGGTGCTGATGGGCGACGGCAGCGAGAAGCCGAGGCTGCCGTTCCGCATCTACTGGATTTCCGACGGCGATTTCTGCGGCGCGATCGGTCTTCGGTTCGCGCGCGGCACGGAAGCCTTGCCGTCCTATGTGCCGGGACATATCGGCTATGCGATCGTGCCGTGGAAGCAGCGGCGGGGCTATGCGACGCAGGCGCTGCGGCTTCTGCTGCCGGTGGCCTGGGCCGAAGGGCTCACGGGCGTTGCCATCAGCTGCGACGCTGACAATGAAGGATCGAAAAAAGTGATCCTCGCCAATGGCGGCGTTCTGGTCGGCGAAGTGCCGAACGACCCCGAGACCGGCAAATCCAAACTCAATTTCCGGATCGCAAGGTGACGGGCGAGGTCGACATTGCCATTGTCGGCGCGGGCGCGGCGGGGCTCGCGGCGGCGCGGCGGGCGCGGGATTTCGGTCTTTCGTTCGCGGTGCTTGAAGCGAAAGCGCGCGTCGGCGGACGGGCGTTCACCGATACGGCGACTTTCGGCGTGCCCTGGGATTGCGGCGCGCACTGGCTGCATTCGGCGGCGGTCAATCCGCTGACGCGCATCGCCGAGGCGCTGGGTCATCCTTATCTGGCGCGGGAAAGTTTTCGCGGGCGCAATCTGCATCTCGGCACAGGCTGGGCGAGCGACGGCGAACGCGGCGAATATAACGACACCATCGAGGCCGCCTTCGAAGCGGTCGATGCGCTCGGCGCGGACGGGCTCGATGTGCCGGCGATGCAGGCGCTCGATCCCGGCAACCGCTGGTTCCGTCTCATCGAGCACGCGCATGAAGCGATCAGCGGCTTTCCGTCGGAGCGGATTTCCGCGCTCGACCTCTATCGGTATTACGACAGCGGCGAGAACTGGCCGCTCCTGCGCGGCTACGGCGCGCTCGTCGCGGCTTATGGCGCCAGCGTGCCTGTCTCGCTCGAAACGCCGGTGACATCCATCGACCGGACCGGGAAGGGCGTTGTGCTCGAAACGGCGAGGGGCACGCTCAAGGCGCGCGCCGCCGTCGTCACGGTTTCGACCAATGTGCTGGCGCGCGGGCTCATCCGCTTTTCGCCGGCGCTTCCGGACGGCCTTCAGAGTGCGCTTGAAGGCGTGCCGACCGGCGGCGCCAACAAGGTCGCGCTGCGATTTTCGCGCGACGTCTTCGGCTTGCCGGATACAAGCTATGCCTCGCTGATGGACGAGCGCGATCCCGCGCGTCACGCCGTCAGTTTCCAGATCAGGCCGTTCGGTCACGAGCTTGCCATCGCTTATCTCGGCGGACGTTTTGCCGAGGAGATGGAGCGTGAAGGCGCGGCGGCGATGATCGACATGGCGCGCGCGGCGATTGCGGACATGTTCGGAACGTCGATCCTCGATCACCTCGTCACGGCGGCGGCGACCGCCTGGTCGGGCGATCCGCACATGCTTGGCGCCTATGCCTCGGCCCTGCCGGGCCATGCAGGCGACCGGGCGAGACTGGCCGAACCGCTGGACGGGAAGGTGTTTCTGGCGGGCGAAGCCGTGCATCCGACCTGGTTTTCGACGGTGCAGGGCGCATTTCTGTCCGGCATCGATGCCGTTGAGCGGGCGGCGCGTTCTTTAGGCCATTGCCCTTGAGCCCCGCCGCCGCCAGAATGCCCCGCATGAAAATTCGGTCAGGGTCAACGAACCCGTGCCGTCGGAAAATAAAACTCAGGGAGGATACAATGGCTGCATCGAAACTCATTGCGAGCGGGCTTCAGTTTCCGGAGGGCCCAATCGCCATGCCCGACGGGAGCATCATTCTCGTCGAGATCAAGCGCGGCACGCTGACCCGCGTGACGGCGGCAGGCAAGATCGAGGTCATCGCCGAGCTCGGCGGCGGGCCGAACGGCGCGGCCATCGGCCCGGACGGCGCCTGCTACATCTGCAACGACGGCGGCTTTGAATTTCATGAGGTGGACGGGGCGCTGATACCCGGCGACATCCCGGCGAACTATTCCGGCGGGCGCATCGAGCGCGTCGATCTGAAGACCGGCGAATTCAAGGTGCTCTACAAGGAATGCAACGGCATTCCGTTCAACGGGCCGAACGACATCGTTTTCGACAAGCATGGCGGCTTCTGGTTCACCGATCTGGGCAAGGGGCGTGGCCGCACGCAGGATCGGGGCGGGCTCTATTACGCCAAGATCGACGGTTCGATGGTCAAGGAAGTCGTCTTTCCGATCACCTCGCCGAACGGCGTCGGCCTGTCGCCCGATGAGAAAACCGTCTATGTGGCGGATACGATTCCGGGCCGTCTCTGGGCCTTCGACATCAAGGCGCCGGGCGAGGTCGTGATTCAGCCCGGCCCGCTTCCCGGCCGCTTTGTGGGCTCGGGGCCGCAGCTCTGCTTCTTCGACAGCCTCGCGGTCGATGCGCAGGGCAATATCAACGTCGCGACGATCTTCAACGGCGGCATCACCACGTTTTCGCCCGACGGTTCGAAAATCACCCATACGCCGACGGACGATTTCATCACCACGAACATCTGTTTCGGCGGCAAGGATCTGAAAACGGCCTATATCACCCTGTCTTCGAGCGGCCGCCTTATCTCGATGGATTGGCCGGTCGCCGGACTGCCGCTCAACTTCCTCAACAAGTAACGACGACGTGTCCGCGGCCGAACGCTTCGGCCGCGGACCTGTCTTCACGCTGACGAAATTGCGTGCCAGACTGCGCGCACTTGAAGCGGCCTCCGATATTCCAACGGGATGCCGCAAACCCGGGAGGACTACCATGCGTCTTTTCTTCAGTGTTCTCGTTGCGTCAGTTGCGTTCACCGGTGCCGCGCTTGCCGATCCCGACGCCAATCTCTTCGGCAACACCGTCGTCATCACTTCGGCCGCCGGCGTGACCAAGGCGATGGTCAACAAGGACAATACCTATTCGACGGTCCTTCCTGACGGAAAGGCCGTGAAGGGAACCTGGGCGGCGCAGGGTGACGAGACCTGCTACATGCAGACCGACCCGGCACCTGCGGCCGGTACGAAACCGTACTGCCTGAAGAACGAGCCGCATAAAGTCGGAGACACATGGGAAGCTCCGGGCGTCGACGGAAAGCCCGAGAAATTCCAGCTCGTCGCCGGCCAGTAAAGGGCGGCATTTCAGAATCTGGCGGCCGGTCTCTTGCGAGGCCGGCCGCTTTTCTTTTCGGATCGCGTCAGTTTTCGATGGTGATTTTTGGCGCCTTGCGGGCCTGCTGGCCAAGCGAGGCATCGATGTGTTCGCCGACGCGGCGGGCGATCTCGATGAAGATGCGCGCTTCTTCGCTGTCGGGCGCGGTTGCGACGATAGGCGTACCGGCGTCCGACGTTTCCCGCACGGACATATGCAGCGGCACCTCGCCGAGAAAATCGCAGCCGGCTTTTTCCGCCATGCGCCGGGCGCCGCCCTGGCCGAAAATGTAGGACTTCTCGCCCGAACCGGGGCTGACGAAGTAGGCCATGTTTTCAATGACGCCCAGCACCGGCACGTGCGTTTTCTCGAACATGGCAAGCGCCTTGCGTGCGTCGATAAGGGCGATTTCCTGCGGTGTCGAGACGATGACGGCGCCAGCCAGGGGCACGCGCTGGGCCATAGTGAGCTGCGCGTCGCCGGTGCCGGGCGGCATATCGACGATCAGCACGTCGAGCGGTCCCCAGGAAAAATCCGTCATCATCTGCGTCAGCGCCGACTGGACCATCGGTCCGCGCCAGACGACGGGTGCGTCGTCCTCGATGAAGAAACCGATCGACATGGCCTTGAGGCCGTATTTCTCCATCGGCTTCAATTTCTTGTCGCCGGAGGCCGGGTCCATCTCGGGCTTGCCTTTCAGTCCGAGCATGCGGGGAACCGACGGCCCGTAGATGTCGGCATCGAGAAGGCCGACGCGGCGGCCGAGCGCCGCGAGGCCGAGCGCCAGATTGACCGCGACCGTCGATTTGCCGACGCCGCCCTTGCCGCTGGCCACCGCGACGATGGCCGCGACGCCCGGAAGGCGCAAGGGCCCCGCCTGCGGCGCCGCGCGCGCGGGCCCTTGCGAATGGTCGTCATGCGAATGCCCGGCATGGGAGTGTCCGGCATGGGAATGGTCATGCGGCTGATGGCCGCCCTTGGCGGCGGGGCGGTGCGCGGTCAGCACGGCGGTCACGCTGAGAATGCCGGGCAGTTTGCGGACGGCTTCTTCGCAGGCGCGGCGAACAGGCTCCATCGCCGCGCCGCGCTCGGGCGCGACGTCGAGGCTGAAGCCGACATGGCCCTCGCGCAGCACAAGACCTTGAACGAGACCGGCCGAAACGACATCTGAGCCGGTACC
>DASVNC010000224.1:0-3880 GCA_036384055.1 Parvibaculum sp. | reverse complement strand
GGCGTCTCAGCGGCCGCGAGCGCGGTTGAGCCGGATTTACGGCCGAACGACCGGATGCCCTTCGGCCACGGCTGTCAACTGGCGAAGCGCGGCGAAGTGCGCCTCGCGCACCGGCGGATTGAAGAGCGACCAGGGTTCGGCAGCGGCAAGCTTCGGTTCGGCTTCCGCCGCAAGCTGGCGGTAGGCGCCGTATTCGGCGCGCGCTTCCTCGAAATTTCCGGCTGCGGCCGCCGTTTCGATCCGACGCAAGCTTAGCACCATATCGGCGATATGGGCGCGTGCATTGCGGCGTTCCTCAATGCCGCCGCTGACGGTGCGGTCCTTTCGCTCCGGGAACTGCTCCTGAAGCTCGCGCAGTTCGGTTCCGACGGTGTCGACCGCGAGCGAGATCACAGCCATGTTGCGATCGGGCAGGGCGTAATCGAGCGTGCTGGCGAAGTTATGAATCTCACCCAGCTCCGCAACGATATTGTCGTGCTGCGTCGGCTCCTCGCCGCCGCCGATGGCTTGCAGATAGGCGACAAGGGCGCGGCGATCTTTTTCATTGAGCTTCAGATCGAAAGTCCGGTTGAAGTGATCGACCACCTGATCGTAGCTCCGGTAACGGCCGTCGTGAAAATAGGGCGCGTTGAAGTTGGCGTTGAGAAGCGTCGGCGTCTTGTAGAGGCCGGTGCCGACGTCATGCGTCTTGTGATCGACGAAGGCGCCCGAGGGAATATGACAACCTGAGCAGCTCATGCCGGGATTGTGCGGGAAGGGCTTCGTGAAGAGGGTCTGTCCGCGCAGTTCTTCCGCCGTCGCCTTGCCTTTCAGCTGGCCATCGAGGCCGAGACGCGGGTTCGGCAGGAAGTCGATATCCTGAATATAGGCGACGAGGCCGTCGAGAATTTCAGGCGTGGGTTCAGCGCCGGCGAACTCATTGACGACGACATTGCGCACGAAGTCGCGCAGGGAGGCCATGCGGCCGTCATGTCCGTAGGGCGCGAGAAAGCGCGCGCCGCGAAGGCTCGGCGGCGTCAGCGGATCGAGAACGCCGTTGTCGGCCTTCGGATTGAAGAGGGGGCCGGTCGTGTCGAAGTTGCCGGGATGCGTCGACATGCCGGGCACGAAGAGGCTGGCATTGCCCGCTCCGTTGACGTGGCAGGTCTCGCAGCTCATGCCCGCCTGGCGCGCCGGGCCGCCGAAAATATCCGGCGATGAGAAAGCCATGTCGCCGAGATTGACGAGGTAAGAGCGTTTGGCGCCGTTCTGCTCCGAACGGAAGAGCTCGCGCGGCTGCTCGCCTAGGTCTTCGCCGAGCTCGGTATCGGTGGGGAGAACGCCCTCGGTTCCCTTGATCGGGAAGGCGAAAGCGTGGCTCGCGGCGAGCATCGTGCCCGCCGCGAAGACGACCGTCATGGTCTGCCGAAGAAGGCTCAGCCCCGTCTGCATTTTTCCTACTCTCCGAGGTTCGGCTTTTCGAGGCCGAGCTTGCCGGCAGCTTCCTGCAGATCGACGGCCAGGTTTTCGCTCGTCTTGCGAAGCGCCGCGACGTCGATGCTCTGCAGGTTCTTGGCTTTTTTCAGCATCGCTTCCAGCGCGTGGATTTCGTCGTCAGCCTTCTGACCGAGCGCATTGTCCTTGGCGCGAAGCGGCTGTTCAAAGACGACGTCGTAGGCGACATGGATGCCGTGGATGTTGTAGCGCATGTCGGCCAGCGAGTTGCCGCTATAGGGCGACTCGCCGCCCTTCGACTTGTTCTCGCCGACTTCATAAGCGAGACCTGCGGTGCCGTTCAGAATGCCCTGGGGCGTGAACTCGTATGCCGGGTCATTGACCTTCTTGTCGAAGGCCTGGACGTTGGCGCCAAGTTCATCCACCGCCGGTTTGATATCCTCGACGTCGCCGGCGAAGAGCGCGGCTTCGATGGCGTGAAACCCGGCCTTCGCGTCCGGCCAGGTGTCGATCGCTTCGTCGAGGTCGGGGAAGAATTCGCCGGTGACGACTTCGATGCTTTCCCAACCGACGCGCGCATCGATCCATGCCTTCTGCGCCGCCTTGGCGTCGCCCGCATCGACCGCCTTCTGCAGCGCTTCGGCGCCCTTCAGCGTCTTGCCGACTTCCTCGATGACGAAGGGCTTGAAAGCCTTCGCACCATCGGCGAGGTCGTCGGCGTGCGCCGATCCGGCCCCGAGCGCCAGACACGCGCCGAGGACGAGAACGGCCACCGCCGCCGAATACATCGCCCGCTTCTTCAACACGGCTTCGTAACCGACCGCCTGCCTGCCATCGCGCATCTTCACCATCCGATAATGAGAATTAATCTTAGATTGGCGTTCTATCGGGTTTGCGGAGGGGTGGCAACAAGAATGCGAATGAGTCGCATAAATATGACGCAAGCGCCCGGGCCCTTGGCGAGGCGAGGCGGCGGCGTAGTCGAACCGGCGCCTCGCCCGAGGCGCTGGAGGCGATGATGAAGCTCAGCGGCCACGGGTATAATTGCCGGCCTTGATCCGGTGCTGCTGGATCTCGTCAGCCTGCGCGTGTCGCAGATCAACGGCTGCGGCTTCTGCCTCGACATGCAGACGAAAGAGCTGCGCGCCAAGGGTGTCTCCGAGCAGGTGCCCTATCTGCTCAGTCTCCGGCGCGAGGTGCCCTCGCTCTATTCCTCGCGCGAAAAGGCGGCGCTCGCCTGGGCCGAAGTGCTGACGAAACTCGGCGAGCATGGCGTGCTTGACGATGTTTTCGACACGGCGCGCGGCCTAAAAACAAGGCAGGTTCGCCCTTCGGCAATGAGGCGCTTCGCGACCATTTGCGCAAGCGCCTCAATCACTTGTCCTGTCCGCCGTTGAATGGCAGTGTTCCCGCCGGGGATTGACCTGCCGACGGGGGCCCGACGGGGCATATGGCCTATTTTCTTCAACAACTCATCAACGGGGTGACGCTCGGCGCCACCTATGGCCTGATCGCGATCGGCTACACGATGGTCTACGGGATCATCGGCATGATCAATTTCGCCCACGGCGACATTTATATGGTCGGTGCCTTCATCTCTCTGGTCGGGTTTCTGCTGCTCGGGCTTTTCGGCGTAACCTATGTGCCGCTCGCCTGTTTCCTTGTGCTCATCTTTGCGATGGGGTTCACCGCCGTTTACGGCTGGGCGGTCGAGCGGCTCGCCTATCGCCCGCTGCGCGGTTCGCAGCGCCTTGCGCCGCTGATCTCGGCCATCGGCGTTTCGATCGTGCTGCAAAACTTCGTGCAGCTGTCGCAAGGCGCGCGGGTGAAGCCGCTGCAACCGATGATCAACGGCGGCATCACGCTGATCTCGGATGCCGACTTTCCTGTGACGATCTCCTACATCAAGATCATGATTATCGTGCTGACCATCGTGCTGATGACGGGCTTCACGCTCATCATCAAATATACGCAGCTTGGCCGGGCGCAGCGCGCCGCCGAGCAGGACATGACGATGGCGGCGCTGCTGGGCGTCGACGTCGACCGCACAATCTCGACGACCTTTGTCATCGGCGCGATGCTTGCCGCTGTCGCCGGTCTCATGGTCACGCTCTATTACGGCGTGGTCGATTTTTACATCGGCTTCATCGTCGGCATCAAAGCGTTCACCGCCGCCGTTCTTGGCGGCATCGGCTCGCTGCCGGGCGCCATGCTGGGCGGGATGCTTATTGGCCTCATCGAAGCGTTCTGGTCCGGCTACTTCAGCATCGAGTACAAAGACGTTGCGGCCTTTTCGATCCTCGTCTTCGTCCTGATCTTCCGGCCGACCGGACTTCTCGGCAAGCCCGAGATCGAGAAAGTCTGAGGATGGTCGCCGCCGCTCCCGCGATGACCCGCTCTCGCCCAAACGTGTCCGCCATGCTGCGCGATGCGGGCGCGGCGGCAC